>NZ_AFPR01000510.1:0-4650 GCF_000219295.1 Acidiphilium sp. PM | reverse complement strand
CTCGGCTCGTTCCTCGCCACGAGGGGCGAGGATTATACGAGGGCGATGTCATCACCGGTGTCGGGCGAGGCGGCGTGCTCGCGGCTTTCACCCTATTTCGCCTATGGCTGCGTCTCCATCCGCGAGGCGGCGCAGGCGGCCTGGCGGCGGCAGCGCGAGGTGCCGGCGGCCAGCCGCTGGGGGGCGGCGCTGCGCTCGTTCATCGCCCGGCTGCACTGGCATTGCCATTTCATCCAGAAGCTGGAGGCCGAGCCGGAGGCGGAGTGGCGGCCCTTTGCCCGGATCTACGAGGGAATGCGGCCGCCCGCCGACCCGGCGCGCCTCGCCGCCTGGGCTGAGGGGCGCACGGGGTATCCCTTCATCGATGCGGCGATGTGCTACCTCGCGGCGCATGGATGGATCAACTTCCGCATGCGGGCGATGCTGATGTCGTTCGCCAGCCATGACCTGTTCCTGCCCTGGCAGGAGAGCGGCTTGGTGCTGGCGCGGCTGTTCACCGATTACGAGCCGGGAATCCACTGGCCGCAATGCCAGATGCAGTCCGGCGAGACCGGGATCAACACGGTGCGGGTGTATTCGCCGGTCAAGCAGGGATTCGACCAGGACCCGGCGGGCCGGTTCATCCGGCTTCATGTACCGGAGCTGGGGGCGGTGGCGGGGGCGCTGGTGCATGAGCCCTGGCGGCTCGACGCGGCCGAGCGGGCGCGGCTCTGCCCGGAGTATCCGGCGCGGATTGTGATCCATGAGGAGGCGGCGCGGGCGGCGAAGGCGGCGCTGTTCGCGCGGCGGCAACTGGCCGAGGCGCAGCGCGAGGCGGATGCGGTGCAGCGCCGCCACGGCTCGCGTCGGGGACGGGCCCGGCAGCAGCGCGACACACGCTCCCGCGCAGCGCCGGGGCAGCTCGTGCTCGATCTCGACGGCGTCGCCGTGGCGCCAGATGTCGAAACGATGAAGGTTACTCGCACGGGGCTTGGGGACGGGGTTGGGGTTACGAAGCGCCGACCCTGACCGGAGAACGTCCATGAGAATGCGCGGATGACCGTTCGAGGTCGAAGCCTTTTGGCGAAGCGGATTGTCGAAGGAGGCTGGCACGTAGCATCGGCGGCGCATGCAACGCCAACGCACGGCGTGGGGGTGATCCGGCGCGGAGCGACCCGGCGTCTCCGCGCCCTGTGCCGGCTGCTGCTGGCGATGGGGGACCGTGGGGCCTATTCGATCGAGCAGGACGTGGCGGGCACAAGATACGGGCGCCGGGAGATGTCGGACCCGGCGGACTTCGCGGTGACGTGCTGCGCCTCGCTGTGGATCTCATTCAGGAACGAACCGATCGGGGGACGCTATCCGAAGGCGGGCACGTTCTCGCGGTTCGTGGAAGAACTCCTGCACGAAGCGCTCGGAATCTTTCCCGGCATCGGAACTGCGGAGCGCCCTGCGCCGGTTCCACGGCGAGACAGTGACTGAACACACTTAACATCCGGGTCGGGGCGATGTTCCGCCCGCAGCACCAACCGTTGCGGAAGCCATCGCGCTCGTTGCCTCGTGGAGCGATCTCGCGAACGAACGTCGCCGGAGCATCATCTCCTCTCTGCGCGCACTCACCCGCATCGCCGGGACCGATCCGGCCCAGCTGCGCCTCTGCGCGGCGGAGCTGAACGACAGGGTGCTCTGCAAGCCACCCCAGCTGTTCGGCATCTCGGCGACCTCGATGGCAACCGTGCGGTCGAATACACGCTTCGCGATGCGCCGCCTCGGCCGGCTGGAGCCGCGAGCGCCCCTCGATGCCGACTGGAGATCACTTCGCGACGGCCTCCCGTCCCGGGCGGCAATCACCCTCACCCGCTTCATCGAGTTCCACAGCCGCGAGGGCATTCCGCCGTCCACGGTCTCGGATGCGAGCTTCGAGCGCTGCCAGGCCTGGATCCGTGCCGCGACCCCCTGCCGCAGCCCGTCCCGGCTGTTCGCCCAGATGCGCTATCAATGGAACAAGGCCGCACGTGAACAGCCCAATCTCGGGCTACCGATCCTCGGCGCCGCACGCCAGCGGGTCCGGTGCACCGTCCCGCTCGAGGCCATGCATCCCGGACTGCAGGCCGATATCGAGCGCATGCGGCGCCACCTCGGCTGTTCCGATCTCGATGATCTCGATGCCGATCACCTCCGCGGCGATCATGACGACGGTCTGGCCGGTCAGGCATCACCATCCCGGGCGCCACGGCGGGCGCTGCGCGCCATCACCATCGAGGAGCGCATGCGCCATGCCCGCCAGGCCGTCTGGGCGCTGGTGCAGACCGGCGTGCCGCTCGAGGAGATCCGCGGTATCCGCGACCTCGTCGTGCCGGTCGAGCGGGCCCGCCAAGCCATCCGCTTCATGCGCGACCGCGCCGGCAAGCAACGCTCTGCCCCGGCCGGCCATGTCGCCGAGATCCTCCGGCAGATCGCCAAATTCCATGTCGGCCTGCCCAAGGCAGAGGTCGAGCGCATCGCCGGATGGAAGAAGGCGGTGACGCCCGAATACAACGAGATGACCGAGAAGAACCGGCGACGCCTCGAGCCGCTGCTGACGCCGGAGGCCGAGCAGAAAATTCTCGCACTGCCAGCAGTGCTGATGGAGGAGGCGGAGGCTTTGCTGCCCAGTTCCGGCGTGCTCGCGGTCAGTGCGGCCAAGCGTGCGCTGGTGCTGCATCTGGGTCTGTTCTACGCGTTCCGGGCCAGCAACCTGCTCGGCCTGCGCCGGGATCGCCACTTCATCGGGCCGGGCCATGGCAGCAGCGCGATCACCCGCTTCCTGATCCCGGCCGGGGAAGTGAAGAACCGCGTGACCATCGATCGCCCGGTTCTGCCCCTGACCAGCGACATGATCATCGCGTGGGAACAAAAATTCCGCCCACTGATCGCCGGAGCCGACAACCCCTACCTCTTCGCCGGCGTGAAGGGGCGGCCGATGACGCGGCAGGCGATGGGCAGTTCGCTCGCGAAGATCGTCGCCGAGCGGGTGGGCTGCGAGATCAATTCCCATCTAGTCCGCCATCGCGCCGCGGTCGCCCATCTGAAGAAATATCCGGGGGATTTCGAGGTCATCCGCGTCCTGCTCGGCCACAAGACCGATCGGACGGCACGCAAGTCCTATACCGGCCCCGAGAAGGACAGTGCGTTCGACCGCTTCGACCAGACCGTGCTCGAGCAGATGAGGACGCTCCGCCCGCGGAAGTCCGGGCCCGACCGCAGGACAGATCGCCGCAGAGCGATGGAAGGGAGAGCGTGATGCGTGACCTTGGGGAACAGAGGCCGGCGTCGCAGGACGAGGCCCGGCTCGCGCGGCGGCTTGCGCGCTATCTCGCCACCTGGCCGGCGATCGACCGGCAGCGATGGGAGCAGAACTGTGCGCCCGCCGATCCGCTCGACGATCCCGGATATGGCAGCACGCTGCGCCTCGCCAGCCGGCACAAGATCGCCAGGGGCTACACCTACTGGCTGCGGTTCCTCGACGAGGCCGGATGGCTCGACCCGGCAGCGCCACCCGGGGCCCGGATCTCCCATGCCCGCAGCGCCGCCTGGTTCCGTGCCCTGATGGCGCGCGGCAATGCGCCCTTCACTATCGCCGGCCGCTTCGCCGAACTGAACCTGGCGATCCGGGTTCTGGCACCCGAGGCCGACCGGACCTGCATCCTCCAGCCAAACGGCGCCTCGGTCCGTCAGCGCCTGTTCATGGACAAGCGTGAACTCCTCATCCCCGATACCCGCATCCTCTATGCCGAGGGGCTGCGCCTGATGGGGACGGCGGAGCAGTGCCGGACGCGGCGCAAGGCGCTGCTCCAGTTCCGCGACGGGCTGATCTTCGCGGTGCTGAGCGCCCGCGCCCGCCGCCTCCGCACCACGGCACAGACCATGGCAACGGACAACCTCCACAGGGTCGACGGCCGTTACCGGATCGATTACCGACCCGACCAGATCAAGACCGGACGCCGTGACAGCGTTCTTCTCCCCGCTCGCCTGACGCCATTCATCGACCGCTATCTCGGCGAGATCCGCCCTGCCCTGCTGCGTGGCACGGATCATGGCGCGCTCTGGGTCGGCACGCTGGGCAAACCGCTCGCTGAGCCGGGAATCGAGAAGCTGGTCCGGGTTCGGTCCAAAGCCCTGCTCGGCGTCGCGATCGGGCCGCACCGGTTCCGCCACGCGCTCGGCACCACAGCACCTCTGGTCAATCGCACCGAGCCCGGCCTCGCCCGCGCCGTGCTCGACATCAGCGAGGCGGTCGCGGCCGAGCACTACAACCGGGCCAATGCCATCATCGCCACCGAATTCTTCCAAGCCGAGATGCTCGCCGCGACCCAGGCGGCGAACGACCACGCGCGGCTGGAGAAGATCAGGCGGCGGAGGGAATGAATTGCTCGACATTTAGAGCAAATATCGCACGAATATTTCTATAACACATTGAAATACTTGTTTATATTCCCACATCTGGTGAGCAGACAGTCATCCTGGCGTCGCCGGGGAGAAACCACCTAAACGCTCCTCCGGCCCTGTCTGCGCCGGGATCCGATCCCGGCCACGCCATTCCCCAACCATATCATCAGGAGACCACCATGACCGATCCGGTCACACCGGGCACGGCACTCGTTGCCATGCCCGCCGATCCCGTGCGCCTGA
>NZ_AFPR01000511.1:0-3216 GCF_000219295.1 Acidiphilium sp. PM | reverse complement strand
CGGCATGGGCGGCGAGCAGCGCGGTGAGCGCGCCGAGCGCCTCGGCGGCGAGGAAGCCGGGGCCGGCGAGGATCGCGCCGAGATCCGGCCGGGGGCCCATGATCAGGGTGATCAGCGCCAGCGCCGGCAGGGTGACGGCGAGCCAGCGCGCCAGCAGGCCGGCGGGGGACGGCAGCCGGCGGACCGGCCGGAGATCGCCGGCCAGGGCGGTGATCAGGTCCTCAGTCTGCATCGGTCACCTTCAGCGCCTGGCGCAGCCGGCGGATGGCGCGGTGGGTGGCGACCTTCAGCGCGCCGATGGTCATGCCCGTGGCGGCGGCGGCCTCGGCCAGGGTCATTTCGCGCAGCTTGAGCATCGTCAACACGTCCCGGTCGCGCCGCGGCAGGGCGTCGATCGCCGCGGCGAGGCGCCCGGCATCGAGCGCCCTCTCCTGCATGTCGTTCGTCGCGAGCGAAGGCGAGGTTACGGGCAGGTCGTCGAGCGGGGTCTCGCGCCCGCGGTTGCGGGCCCGGGCGCGCAGCCGGTCGGCGCCGCGCAGGCGGAGGATGCCGCGCAGGAAGGGCTCGGCCGGGCGGGCGGGATCGAACAGATGGAGGTTCCGGTGCAGGGCCAGCAGCGTGTCCTGCACGATGTCCTCGCATTCGCCGCGCCGGCGGCGGGGAAAGCGCGCCGCGCCTGGGCGCGCAGCCAGGGCAGCGCGGCCCGCAGGAGCGCCTCGTAGCTGCGGCGGTCGCCCGCCTGCGCGGCCGCGAGCAGGGCGGCCCAGTCGCGCTGCGTCTGCATGAGGGGATGATGCGCGAGGACGCAGGCGGTGTAAACGCGCGCGCACGCCCGGTGTGTCAACGCGCGCGGGCGTTCAGGGGCCGAGGCCGCCGTGCAGCGGGATCTCCAGCATGGTGCGGGCCTGGAGGGAATGGAACATGATGTCGGTCAGGCCGATGGTGACGACGAAGAGCGGCAGGACGAGGACGAGGGCGACCGTCTTCCAGATCTGCGTCTCGCCGAGGCCGAGGCGGAAGAGGAACAGCGCCTGGGAGACGAGGGCGACGACGGCGAGGCAGCCGGCGCCCGCCATCCGCATCGCCGGCGTGCCGGCGTGGAGCAGCGTGAGCAGCAGGGCGACCGCCATCGCCAGCAGGGCCAGCAGCGTGCCGGCCACGGCGGCCGGCGCGCTGACGAGGGCGATTTCGGGATGGTCGAGCGGATCGGCGTGGCGGGCGGACATCACATCGCTCCCTGGAGATAGACGAAGACGAAGACGCAGACCCAGATCGCCGCCTGGAACTGCCAGAACATCTGCATGTTGAGCAGGCGCGTGACGACCGGGGCGGTGAAGCCGTAGGCGAGGACCTGCACGATCATCACCCCCATCCACAGCAGGCCGAAGATGACGTGCAGCCCGTGGGTGGCCACGAGGAGGAAGAACATCGAGAGGAAGGCGCTGCGTTCGGGCGTGTCGCCGGCCAGGACCAGGGTGACCAGGTCGCGCAGTTCGAGGGCGACGAAGCCGGTGCCGAGCAGGGCCGCGACCAGCAGGAAGCCGGCGGCCGCCGGCCGGCTGCGGCGCTTCATGCCGGCCATGGCGAGGCTGCCGGACAGGACCGCGCCGAACAGCAGGATGGTCTGCCAGAAGGCCTCGACCGGGTGGACGATGGCGCGCGCGGTGGGGCCGCCGGCGGCGTTCCAGGCGTGATCGAGCACGCCGTAGGAGGCGAAGAGGGCGGCGAAGATCAGCGCGTCGCTCATCATGTAGAGCCAGAAGCCGTAGGTCTGCGTGCCGATCGTATCGTGCGCGGGGGGCTCGCCGCGCACCCAGAGGGTGAGATCCGTATCGCTCATGAGAACAGCTCCAGCTCGGCGACCGGCGGGCTGATATGGTCGGCCGAAATGTCGGACAGGTGCTGCCCGGCCTCGTGCCGGCGCAACTCCTCGGCGGTGAGCACGAACTCGGTCTGCCGCACGAAGGAGCGGGCGATGACGACCGCGATGATCCCGAGCAGGGAGAGGCCGGCGAGCCACCAGATCCGCCAGACCATGCCGAAGCCGAAGCCCATGGACAGCGCGCCGATCAGCAGCGGCGCCACCGTGTTCTTCGGCAAATGGATGTCCGCCGTGATGTCGGGCTGCACCGACTCGACCCCGCGCTCGCGCCGCCAGGCCAGTTCGTCGCGCTCGTTCACGACGGGAATGACGGCGTAGTTGTAGAAGGGCACCGGGGTGCGGGTGAGCCATTCGAGCGTGCGGCCGGTGGTCCAGCAATCGGCGCCGGCGCGGTTGCGGGCGCGGTCGCGGATGCTCACCCAGATCATCTTCGCGAAGTAGTAGACCGAGACGCAGTAGAAGAAGATGCCGATTTCCTCGACGATCAGCAGCGGCTCGTAGCCGGGGTTGGAGAGATAGTCGAGCCGGCGGGTCATGCCCATCAGGCCGAGGGCGAACATGGCGCCGAAGACCAGCACGGTGCCCACCGAGAAGGACCAGAAATTCGCGCGCGCCGAGGGCGCGTCGAGATGGAAGCCGAAGAGCTTGGGAAACCAGAAGATGATGGCGCCGAAGATCGCGTAGGCGATCAGCAGCATCATGCAGTGGAAATGCGCCACCACAAACACGCTGTTATGCACCGTGTAGTTGATGGCGGGGATGGCCAGCATCATGCCGGTGAGGCCGCCGACCAGGAGCAGGAACAAAGCGCCCAGCGCCCAGAGCATCGGCGGCTCGAAGCGCAGGCGGCCGCGCCAGAGCGTCAGCGCCCAGTTGAACACCTTCACGCCGGTCGGGATGCCGACGAGCATGGTGGCGGTGCTGAAGAAGATGTTGATCCCCGGCCCGGCGCCCATGGTGAAGAAATGGTGCAGCCAGACGCCCCAGGAAATGCCGCCGATGGCGAAGGTGGCGATGACCATCGTCGCGTAGCCGAAGAGCGGCTTTTCGGCGAAGGTGGGGATGATTTCGGAGATGAAGCCGAAGGCCGGCAGGACGACGAAATAGACTTCCGGATGCCCCCAGATCCAGAACAGGTTGGTGTAGAGCATCAGGTTGCCGCCGAGACCGGCGGTGAAGAAATGGGTGCCGAGATAGCGGTCGGCGCCGAGCATCGCCAGGGCGACGCCGAGGATGGGAAAGGCCGTCAGCGCGATGATGTTGGTCGTCAGCGAGGTCCAGACCACGAAGGGCAGCCGCGACCAGGTCATGCCCGGAGCGCGGAGTTTCACGAT
>NZ_AFPR01000512.1:2500-5532 GCF_000219295.1 Acidiphilium sp. PM | reverse complement strand
TGGTTGCGGGGACAGGATTTGAACCTGTGACCTTCAGGTTATGAGCCTGACGAGCTACCGGGCTGCTCCACCCCGCGGTGGATGAGGTTACGATAGGCTGGAGGACCTGGCGGCGACCTACTCTCCCGTGCCTTGAGGCACAGTACCATGGGCGCTGGGGATTTTCACGGCCGAGTTCGGGATGGGATCGGGTGCAGGCTCCCCGCAATGGCCACCAGGTCGTCCAGCCTATCGTTGTTTCTGGGCTGGTGTGGATTTGGTGTGTTGTGTGAGTTGTGTTGGTGTTTGTGCATGGTGGGGGTGGTTGAGATATTCAAGTTCTATCGGGTGATTAGTACCGGTTAGCTGAGCGCGTTACCGCGCTTATACACCCGGCCTATCAACGTGATGGTCTGTCACGACCCTCGGGGAGACCTAGTTTTGAGGTGGGTTTCCCGCTTAGATGCTTTCAGCGGTTATCCCGTCCATACTTAGCTACTCGGCTGTGCCACTGGCGTGACAACCGATGCACCAGAGGTATGTTCATCCCGGTCCTCTCGTACTAGGGACAAATCCTCTCAAGTCTCCAACACCCACGGCAGATAGGGACCGAACTGTCTCACGACGTTCTAAACCCAGCTCACGTACCACTTTAATCGGCGAACAGCCGAACCCTTGGGACCTGCTCCAGCCCCAGGATGTGATGAGCCGACATCGAGGTGCCAAACCTCCCCGTCGATGTGGACTCTTGGGGGAGATCAGCCTGTTATCCCTAGAGTACCTTTTATCCGTTGAGCGATGGCCCTTCCACGTGGAACCACCGGATCACTATGGCCGACTTTCGTCTCTGCTCGAGCTGTCGCTCTCGCAGTCAGGCGGGCTTATGCCATTGCACTCAACAGCCGATGTCCGACCGGCTTGAGCCCACCATCGCGCGCCTCCGTTACTCTTTAGGAGGCGACCGCCCCAGTCAAACTGCCCACCATGCAGGGTCCCGGACCGGGATAACCGGCCGCGGTTAGACATCAAAAGCGCGCAGGGCGGTATTTCAAGGTTGGCTCCACCGAAGCTAGCGCCCCGGTTTCAATGCCTCCCGCCTATCCTACACAGCACTCTTCTGATGCCACTGCAAAGCTGCAGTAAAGGTTCATAGGGTCTTTCCGTCTGACCGCGGGTACCCCGCATCTTCACGGGGAATTCAATTTCGCTGAGCCGATGCTGGAGACAGTGGGGAAGTCGTTACGCCATTCGTGCAGGTCGGAACTTACCCGACAAGGAATTTCGCTACCTTAGGACCGTTATAGTTACGGCCGCCGTTTACCGGGGCTTCAATTCAAGGCTTGCACCTCTCCTCTTAACCTTCCGGCACCGGGCAGGCGTCAGACCCTATACGTCGTCTCTCGACTTCGCAGAGCCCTGTGTTTTTACTAAACAGTCGCTACCCCCTCTTTTGTGCCACCCGCACATGGTTGCCCACATACGGGTCTCGCTTATCCCGAAGTTACGCGAGTAATTTGCCTAGTTCCTTCAACATCGTTCTCTCAAGCGCCTTGGTATACTCTACCAGTCCACCTGTGTCGGTTTAGGGTACGGTCTATACGCTGGAGCTATTTCCCGGAATGCTCAAAAAGCCTGCCCAATCCGATAAGGACAGACAACATCTCGCATTCGTCACTTCCAGCAGGCGGAGGAATATTCACCCCCTTCCCATCGACTACGGCTTTCGCCCTCGCCTTAGGGGCCGGCTCACCCTGCGCGGATTAACCTTGCGCAGGAACCCTTGGACTTTCGGCGACAGAGTTTCTCACTCTGTTTGTCGCTACTCATGTCAGCATTCGCACTTCCGATACCTCCAGGAGGGGTCACCCCATCTCCCTTCACAGGCCTACGGAACGCTCCGCTACCGCGCATGTTTCCATGCACCCACAGCTTCGGTATGTGGCTTTAGCCCCGTTACATTTTCGGCGCAGGATTTCTATTAGACCAGTGAGCTATTACGCTTTCTTTAAAGGATGGCTGCTTCTAAGCCAACCTCCTGGTTGTTTTGGAATTCCCACATCCTTTCCCACTTAGCCACAATTTGGGGACCTTAGCTGGTGGTCTGGGCTGTTTCCCTCTCGACGATGGACCTTAGCACCCACCGTCTGTCTGCCGTGCAAGACACTTCGGTATTCGGAGTTTGGTTAGGTTTGGTAAGGCTTTGGGCCCCCCTAGCCCATCCAGTGCTCTACCCCCGAAGGCATACACACGACGATCTACCTCAATAGATTTCGCGGAGAACCAGCTATCTCCGAGTTTGATTGGCCTTTCACCCCTAGCCACAGCTCATCCCCGACTTTTTCAACAGGCGTGGGTTCGGCCCTCCAGTGCGTGTTACCGCACCTTC
The DNA here is from genome assembly GCF_000219295.1 of Acidiphilium sp. PM. Lineage (NCBI taxonomy): Bacteria > Pseudomonadati > Pseudomonadota > Alphaproteobacteria > Acetobacterales > Acidocellaceae > Acidiphilium > Acidiphilium sp. PM. Next base: position 3,167 of record NZ_AFPR01000512.1, on the reverse strand, counting down.
AGCCTGGCCATGGCTAGATCACTCGGTTTCGGGTCTTCTGCCTGCAACTATGCGCCCTATTCAGACTCGCTTTCGCTACGCCTACGCCTACCGGCTTAAGCTCGCTGCAAACAGAAACTCGCTGACCCATTATACAAAAGGTACGCCGTCACCGCAGATGCGGCTCCGACTGCTTGTAGGCATCCGGTTTCAGGTCTCTTTCACTCCCCTCGTCGGGGTGCTTTTCACCTTTCCCTCACGGTACTTGTGCACTATCGGTCACCAGAGAGTATTTAGGCTTGGAGGGTGGTCCCCCCATCTTCAGACAGGATTTCACGTGTCCCGCCTTACTCAAGGCCTTGCCATCTCGCTTCGCATACGGGGCTATCACCCGCTATGGCCGGAGTTTCCAATCCGTTCTGCTACTCAATGACAAGGCACTGGCCTGCTCCGCTTTCGCTCGCCACTACTGACGGAATCTCGGTTGATGTCTTTTCCTCCGGGTACTTAGATGTTTCAGTTCCCCGGGTTCGCCTCTACACCCTATGTATTCAGATGCAGATACCCTTGCGGGTGGGTTTCCCCATTCGGATGTCCACGGATCAACGCCTGCTCGCGGCTCCCCGTGGCTTTTCGCAGCGTGCCACGTCCTTCATCGCCTTCTGGTGCCAAGGCATCCACTGAATGC
>NZ_AFPR01000513.1:0-114367 GCF_000219295.1 Acidiphilium sp. PM | reverse complement strand
TGCTCGCCGCCGTGATGACGGGCGCCAGAATACGGTTCATCCCCGCGCCTGCGGGGAACACGTTCAAAGCGCATGGCGAATTGATTGCGCCCGCGGTTCATCCCCGCGCCTGCGGGGAACACCAATCCAGCGTTTTTCTGTGACGATCAAAAACCGGTTCATCCCCGCGCCTGCGGGGAACACCCTGTTTGGCGTTGCCGAATTGGCCCTCCCGTCGGTTCATCCCCGCGCCTGCGGGGAACACGGGGATCGAAGAACTCGGCACACTCTCCAGAACGGTTCATCCCCGCGCCTGCGGGGAACACCTGACAGGCCCCGAAGTCGTTCCGACTCAGAACGGTTCATCCCCGCGCCTGCGGGGAACACCGCCTCGGGAAAGCCGGTAGCAGAAACGATGGCGGTTCATCCCCGCGCCTGCGGGGAACACATGGCGAGATCGCAATTGCGAGAGAATCAGACCGGTTCATCCCCGCGCCTGCGGGGAACACTTTGGGAATACGCATTCTTTGTGCTGCTGATCCGGTTCATCCCCGCGCCTGCGGGGAACACCCGTTCCCACTTGTGGCATACATCGCGTGCTACGGTTCATCCCCGCGCCTGCGGGGAACACAAGGCGGGCGGATGACCATATCCCGGTCTATCCGGTTCATCCCCGCGCCTGCGGGGAACACTTAACGGAACCTCATTCGACTACGGCACCGATCGGTTCATCCCCGCGCCTGCGGGGAACACCGATTGAAGGACCCTGATTTGACGGAAGGCCGCGGTTCATCCCCGCGCCTGCGGGGAACACCTTCTGGGGGTGCACTCCTGCTGGACGCTGGACGGTTCATCCCCGCGCCTGCGGGGAACACTTCTAAGTTCGCCGCTTCTCATGCAAATTCGTCGGTTCATCCCCGCGCCTGCGGGGAACACAAAAGGATGTCGCCAAAGGGGTCGATCTCGATCGGTTCATCCCCGCGCCTGCGGGGAACACTGCTGGAGATCCCGGCCAGCAGTGCGGAGATCCGGTTCATCCCCGCGCCTGCGGGGAACACGCGGGTGCGGGAACGGCCTCCGGCGCGTCCTCCGGTTCATCCCCGCGCCTGCGGGGAACACGAAATAGTCCTGAAGACCTTTGAAATTCTTGTCGGTTCATCCCCGCGCCTGCGGGGAACACCCACAAATAACGAGCCATTATCAGAAACCTCTCGGTTCATCCCCGCGCCTGCGGGGAACACAAATACCCAAAACACCGGCGTATTGATCATCTCGGTTCATCCCCGCGCCTGCGGGGAACACTCATGGGGCTATCACGCCGTGTGGTGCGACAGCGGTTCATCCCCGCGCCTGCGGGGAACACACGGTGGGAGATGGAATTGATCTGCACCGCGACGGTTCATCCCCGCGCCTGCGGGGAACACGGGCGCGAAGGAATGGTGGAAGAATCAAGAGGCGGTTCATCCCCGCGCCTGCGGGGAACACACACTGTTTCTGCTATTTCGCGCGATATTAATCGGTTCATCCCCGCGCCTGCGGGGAACACCCCCTGCGCGGGAATGAAAAGGCCGACGAGCTCGGTTCATCCCCGCGCCTGCGGGGAACACTGGCAGAATTCACCGCATTCGGATTCAGGCCGCGGTTCATCCCCGCGCCTGCGGGGAACACGAAATGAACGACAAGCAACGGGAAATACTCGTCGGTTCATCCCCGCGCCTGCGGGGAACACGCGACCGTCTGCCAGGCAACCGACACGGTCCGCGGTTCATCCCCGCGCCTGCGGGGAACACGCGAAGACTGGCGCCCGGTCCGATTTCGTATCCGGTTCATCCCCGCGCCTGCGGGGAACACGTGCCCCTGCGCTACCTGACTGCCCTCAAACCCGGTTCATCCCCGCGCCTGCGGGGAACACCGCGGATTGACTACCCCGCGCTTGTTGTGATGCGGTTCATCCCCGCGCCTGCGGGGAACACGCATGGTTTATACCCTACGATATCATTCGACACGGTTCATCCCCGCGCCTGCGGGGAACACATCTACATGGTAGACATTACCGTAAATTCTGACGGTTCATCCCCGCGCCTGCGGGGAACACCGAATGAGCAGAACTACGGGTTCAATCCTACGCGGTTCATCCCCGCGCCTGCGGGGAACACCCGAGGTCGAGGAACAGGAGCAGATTCTCGACCGGTTCATCCCCGCGCCTGCGGGGAACACTGAACGCGTGGACGAGCGCAGGCGGCAATCCGCGGTTCATCCCCGCGCCTGCGGGGAACACGCCCGCTTCACCGCCTCGACCGAGACGCCCAGCGGTTCATCCCCGCGCCTGCGGGGAACACCGCCGAAGCACGCCGCCGCCGCGCATCCTCGGCGGTTCATCCCCGCGCCTGCGGGGAACACATCGAGCGCCAGCCCCAGCGAAATATTTGTCGCGGTTCATCCCCGCGCCTGCGGGGAACACCTGGCAAGCACCGGGCGCGCCAGCCTCTCGACCGGTTCATCCCCGCGCCTGCGGGGAACACCTGGCCGCCCGCCGCGACGAACCGCGCTGCGACGGTTCATCCCCGCGCCTGCGGGGAACACTCAACCTCGCCACCGACACTTTCGTCATGACACGGTTCATCCCCGCGCCTGCGGGGAACACGCGTCCGCCAGCGTGATCGTGTTCGTGTTGGTCGGTTCATCCCCGCGCCTGCGGGGAACACGTCCAGTTCGCGATGTCCCCGGTCCAGATTGCCCGGTTCATCCCCGCGCCTGCGGGGAACACGGAAATGGGCACGGCTCGCGGTCCTGCGGGTGCGGTTCATCCCCGCGCCTGCGGGGAACACGCCCGGGTCGCCCTGCTGCAGCATTTTCAGGGCGGTTCATCCCCGCGCCTGCGGGGAACACGTGACCATGATGCCTGCGCCGTAGATGCGCGGCGGTTCATCCCCGCGCCTGCGGGGAACACGTCACCGAAGCCTACGCCGGCCAGAACGCGAAGGGTTCATCCCCGCGCCTGCGGGGAACACATAGCTTTGTATCGCGGCCCATCCGCTGCGGGCGGTTCATCCCCGCGCCTGCGGGGAACACTTCATGGCCGAGGCCATCGCCCGCTTCATTGTCGGTTCATCCCCGCGCCTGCGGGGAACACCGACTGCTCGGGTTCAGCAATCCGGCCGAATTCGGTTCATCCCCGCGCCTGCGGGGAACACACAAGCGGGCGCGGGAACTCGGCGAGCCTCCTCGGTTCATCCCCGCGCCTGCGGGGAACACTTCCTGCATGCGCAGGCCAAGAAGCCGCAGCCCGGTTCATCCCCGCGCCTGCGGGGAACACCGCCCGAAGCATGGCTCCGCGAATACCAGTCGCGGTTCATCCCCGCGCCTGCGGGGAACACATGCGTTTCTCGGCACCACGACCGCACTGACGCGGTTCATCCCCGCGCCTGCGGGGAACACATGCAGGCGCTCGCGTATGCGATCAACGCCTCCGGTTCATCCCCGCGCCTGCGGGGAACACCATCAGCGCCAGGTCGCCCGGCGCCCGCTGATCGGTTCATCCCCGCGCCTGCGGGGAACACTAGGGGCGCAGACGAATGCTCAAATATCGAGCCGGTTCATCCCCGCGCCTGCGGGGAACACACACAGTAGGGCATTTTAAATCTCCGTTTTTACGGTTCATCCCCGCGCCTGCGGGGAACACTCGTCATACGGACCGTCAGCCTGCCCCGTCAGCGGTTCATCCCCGCGCCTGCGGGGAACACCCGACGCCCAAAGTTGTCCGACTCCGCCTATACGGTTCATCCCCGCGCCTGCGGGGAACACTGTTCGCCCGTCTCCCATCGCCGGATGGTCCGCGGTTCATCCCCGCGCCTGCGGGGAACACAGGATGATGATGGAAACCCCTACGTTTTGAAACGGTTCATCCCCGCGCCTGCGGGGAACACGCACGTCTTTGCGTGCGACGCGGCTAAGCGACCGGTTCATCCCCGCGCCTGCGGGGAACACCGCCGCAGGCCCGGGCTCCGATCCGACATCGGCGGTTCATCCCCGCGCCTGCGGGGAACACTTGCGACGGGTTGTTGAGGCGCGTCGGCATCACGGTTCATCCCCGCGCCTGCGGGGAACACGACCGAGGCGGTCTCGAACCTGACCGAGGAGCCGGTTCATCCCCGCGCCTGCGGGGAACACCCTGGCGTCGCGCTGCAGCGAGCGGGCAAGCTCGGTTCATCCCCGCGCCTGCGGGGAACACTTGCGCCGGACCTCGAGCACCGTCCGGCTGTCCGGTTCATCCCCGCGCCTGCGGGGAACACGGATGCACGCCGCGCAGGCGAAGGAATTTCAGCGGTTCATCCCCGCGCCTGCGGGGAACACATCTGCTCCTGTTCCTCGACCTCGGCCGGTTCCGGTTCATCCCCGCGCCTGCGGGGAACACCTGCCGGACGGCCTCCACGTCGGCGGATCGCTCGGTTCATCCCCGCGCCTGCGGGGAACACCGGTGATGAGAACGGTCATTCGGCTTCCATTGCGGTTCATCCCCGCGCCTGCGGGGAACACGATTGTGAAACCGATCTTATCATCGGGGATTTCGGTTCATCCCCGCGCCTGCGGGGAACACCGGAGCGGTTTCCGGAGGCGGCGACCCGTGACCGGTTCATCCCCGCGCCTGCGGGGAACACTTGAGCGCCAACGTGGCAGAAAAGCCGAATTTCGGTTCATCCCCGCGCCTGCGGGGAACACTCGTGTGGAAACGTCACCGGGTCGGGCTGAGGCGGTTCATCCCCGCGCCTGCGGGGAACACACCAGCCATTTCCGCGCATCGACGCGAATGCGCGGTTCATCCCCGCGCCTGCGGGGAACACGTACGATGGAAGCGTCCACTCCCATTGTGAACCGGTTCATCCCCGCGCCTGCGGGGAACACTCACAGCCGAGCAGCACGGCGCATACATCCTGCGGTTCATCCCCGCGCCTGCGGGGAACACAGCGGGCGCAGCAATCGTAAGCGCCGCAGTGCCGGTTCATCCCCGCGCCTGCGGGGAACACATCCTTCCCAGACAAAAGCGCCCTTGTGGCGCCGGTTCATCCCCGCGCCTGCGGGGAACACGAGGAGCAGCGGCGCGACCACCGTGCTCATGCCGGTTCATCCCCGCGCCTGCGGGGAACACTTTGAAACAACCGCATTGATCGCGTTGATCGCAGGTTCATCCCCGCGCCTGCGGGGAACACAGTTCCTCCTCGTGTTTCCGGTCGCGTTCGGCCGGTTCATCCCCGCGCCTGCGGGGAACACATTATTTCACGTTCGAGGAAGCTGCCCCCAACCGGTTCATCCCCGCGCCTGCGGGGAACACGCATTGCGCCCGCATGATCTATGTCGGGCGATCGGTTCATCCCCGCGCCTGCGGGGAACACAGACCGCGCCGAGGGATGGGACGAAAATTGCGCGGTTCATCCCCGCGCCTGCGGGGAACACTGCGTGCCACTGTTGCCCTTGCGCTTGCGCGCCGGTTCATCCCCGCGCCTGCGGGGAACACACGACCGCGCAGGGCACCGTCATCGTGCTCAACGGTTCATCCCCGCGCCTGCGGGGAACACCTTCCGTTGAAAACAGAATCGCACTAATCGGCCGGTTCATCCCCGCGCCTGCGGGGAACACACGAATGGGACCGTCGCATCAGCGCGGCATGCCGGTTCATCCCCGCGCCTGCGGGGAACACCAGGTGCGGGCAACTTCCTTGAGTCCGTCAATCGGTTCATCCCCGCGCCTGCGGGGAACACTCTTCCTGTAAAGATCTGATTTAACTAATGAATTCACAATGTCAAAGAACTACCGACGGTGGCGGGGCTCGCCTGTGTGTAAGGGAGGAGCAGTTTCCGCCTCCTCCGTAAAGGCTACAAGGCGAAATCCATCGAGATCGACAGGCACTCGGCGGTTCTTGCCACAGGTGTCGAATTCGAACCCAGCATCGCTTGGAGAAGTCCAGGCGATAACGCCATTGCCGTCACCAATGGCGCCACGGACCTGTTCCCAAAGCATCTCGCGAACCTTGCGCCCATAGTTTCCTACATAAACGCCTGCTCGAACTTCCAAAAGCCAGACACCTAGTCGGCCTCGCAAACGCGGCGGCGCGTTCTCAACCACGATGACCAGCATCACCCGTCGGTTCCGGTGGTGGTATAGCAACGGGCATCGCTTCTTCGGGCGCCTCTGGCACTGCCAAGCCGCCGGCTGCCAACACATCCTCGATAGCGGGAATGATGCGTGCGAGTACATTTGTGCGGCGGAACGCATCGCGGCAGCGCCGCCGGACCGCGCCGACAGGTTCTCCGATCGCCATCCCATCAATCTGTCCACGTCCAGATTGCACTGCCGCCACTACCTTGAATGCCTCCGGCACGACCGTTTCGAACTTGAAGAGATCCGCAATGTCATAAACAAAGCTTTGCGGCTTGCCACTATGTAAAAAGCCGATCGCCGGCGCATACCCGGCGGCCAGGATTGCCGCCTCCGAGATCCCGTATAGGGCAGCTGTCGCAGCAGATAGACAACGATTGACAAGATCAGCACCACCCCAGTTCTGGGGGTCGTAACGCCGCCCGGCCCAGGAGACGCCATGGCGCTGGGCCATCAGCTTATAGAGCTCCCGCACGCGGACGCCCTCAATGCCGCGCAGTTGATCGACAGAGCGGCGCTGGGGCGGCTCTTCCTGGAAGCGGATAGAATACATTCTTCGGACGACACGGAGACGAGCCTCATCATCGAGCGCAAGTCGCGCCTGATAGAGTAGCCGGTCGGACCGCGCACCACCCGGCTGGCCGGCAGCGTAGAGGCGCACACCAGCCTCTCCAACCCAGATGAGTAATGTGCCCGCTCGTGCAGCTAGGCAAACAGCGGCATGGCTTACACGTGTGCCTGGCTCCAGCATCAGGCATGTAATGCCGCCGACCGGAATTACGGTCCGAATGCCACGCTGGTCGACGACAACAAAGCTCCCATCGATCACGTCGAGCTGTCCGCGCTCGAGAAACAGGATAGATGAGCGTTCACGAATTGGAATGGGTCGCGGCGGCGGCAGACCCGGCGCCTGATCAGACACGGCGGATCAGCATGAGGCCACAGCCAAAGGCCCGCGCCCGCCCGAAGCCATGGCCAATGGCAGCGATGAAGCGCGCTGGATCGGTGACGCTTAAAACTCCCGCGAAATCAATCTGGCTGAAGGTCAGAGGCTTCTCACCTCTTCCACGCAACACCCGGATTGCCTCGTAGCCATCGCAGGCCGGCTGGCCTTCGACTACGAAACCGTGACGTTCACCCTGGCGGACAAGCCAGGCCGCTCCGACCTCGGTGACCAGACCCAGGCGATGAGATGCACGCTCGCCCTTAGGATGATGACGAAGGACATCCATCACGACGTCATGACGCTTGCCCCGGCCGGAGCCGGGCTCTCCCCGGCTTACAACCGCGTTCGCACGCAGGGAAAAGCCAAGCCTGTCGCCGGCCGACAACGCCGGTGCGAATTCCTTGCTCTCGACCGTGCAGAGCCCACCCCCATCGCCTGGCCGGTCGGGGGAGAGGATAAGAAAATGGCCCGGACGCTCTTCACGCCACAGGAAGTCGCGCTTCCGATCCGCGTCTCCGGCAAAAAGTGACCAGACGAGATGATGCGTCGCCGCAACCCGGGCCGAGCCGTCTTCAGGCACCAGAACCGAAGCGAGGGCCGCGACCGCCTTCTGATCGTGGTTCAAGCGCGCCTTTGACAGCCACATCGTACTCATGACCGATTCTCCGTTGGAGAAAATGCCTCGATGACCTCTGTGCGCAGACCGAATTGCCATAGGGTGCGCGAGATCGGGGCATCCCGCCGCTCTTCGCTGCGGAGCAGGTTGTTCGCCCCCTCGTCTCCCACCCATCGGTCGCGCGCCACGAACAGGTCCTGGATCGTGCCGGCGAGCGATGGGCGGAATTCAGCCTCGGGGCCACTGGCCCATCGCCTGTCCAGGGCCGATGCCGGGCTGTCGGCATCGATGATCTGCGGCGCGAGGGGGAGGCCGAGCGGGCATGCGCGTCGCCCGAGGTAGGGTGTGAAGGCTGGCTGCTTCATCGCGTCGGCTAGATCCTCGAGCGCCCAGCGGGGATCCACCTCTGACCGTACCCAGAGTGCTGCAAGATGCCAGGCGCTCACACGGTAGTCACGCCGTGTGAGAATCGTGTCGACCGTATTCGAGTTAAGCTCCTCAGCCCGCGTGCGGAACGTCTGGCCACGGGCTGGGCGGCCGACCTGGAGCGTGTGAAAATCGGCAAGCGAGCCCCCTGACGTGCCGCAGAGCAAGGCAAAGCCAAACTCACGCTCGAGGGCAGCCTGCTCTTCCGCATCTTCCCGCTCAATCCCCAAGCATGCTCCCACAAGACCGAGCACGGCCGATCGTGCGGGGCGCGACCAGCTCTCGCGCCGCTCCCCCACGGCAATAGCGCCAAAAGAGGCGATGGGGGCAAAAAGGGTGAAAGTGAGGAAGCTCTTCACCTCACACTCCTTCGCGGGCGAAGACAATGATGTCAGCCAGAGAGCCCTCGCCACCAACACGCATGACCTTTGTCGCATCGGCCGTCGGCCCGTAAGCCTTGTCGATCGCTTCCCGGAATTCCTCGAGCCGGCCAATCGATGCGTCCATGATATCGCCCCCTTCGACGGGTTTGGCGAAGGCACCCGCAAGAGTTCGCGGCTGCGCCTTTCCGCGCTCGGCGAGGATGTATCCGGCCCGCCCGTGGGCGGCGAAGCTGTTCTGCTTGCCGCTCGGTGCGGTGGTGGCTGCCGCCTCGACAAGAGCAGCAATGGCGGTGGCAGCCAGGTCTCGTGCCTGATCACCGCCGCCCAGGTTCCGGATCAGGAGGTCGATATTGATCGACATGTATGTGTAGAAGACGCCACTGCCGAAGCCGGTCTCTCCGATGAACCCAGCGCCGGCGTCCTCGGACGGTCGCTTCAGATCATCGACAGCCGTGTAATAGTCGTCGTCCACGCTGATGCGATGGGTGGTGATGGCATGTGCCACCTGTGCGGCGGCTTCACGGTTGAAGGCCGGCTTGTCGGCCAGCATGCGGCCGAAGAGGGCAATGTCAGCTGCGGTATCGCTTTCGCGGAGCAGCAGGATTTCGGGCGCTTCCACCTCTTCCTCACTCTCGACCTTATTCGCCTTGCCCCTCTTGCCCTTGGCCTTTTCGGGAAGAGGAATCTCACCGGCGGCATATCGCCGGGCCAAGTCGAAGGCAGCCTTGCGCTCATCGGGCGAAATAAACGCAAGCTGCTGGATGCGCGCCGGTGTCTCGTCTTCGTTGAGCTTGCCGAACTGGCCAGCGACGGCGCGGGCGATGGCGAGCGCCTGGGCCTCGGAAACCCCCTCGGCGCGCAGGGCTTTGAGAATCTCCTCCCCAAGGCGCTGCGTGCGCTCTCCCATGTACCCCTTGAGGGCCTCGGAAAATATCGTGGACGTGCGCCAGGCGCGCTTGAGCGCCTGGGAGGACAGGCGAAGGCGCATTGCCCCGCCGACCATGGCGGTTTTCGGGCGCCCAGTGTCATCGCGGTTCATGTTCGAAGGCGGGAAGAAGGTCAGGAGATGGACCTGCAAAAACTGGGTCATCACACGGGCTCCTCGGGGGCATCGGTTGTAGGGGTGGAGGCGATTTCGCTTGCGTTCCAGTAATCGAACACCCAGCGGCGGCGGCGGGTTTCCGACCAGTCCAGCAGGGCGTCAGCCAGGTCACGAACAGGAAGAGACCCGCGTGCTATGGCTACCATCCGGCGAAAGGCGATCAGCTGCTCTTCCGGTTCGTCCGCAGCCAGCAGGCGCTTGAAGCGAAGCGGCGAGAGGATGGCCGTTGAAACGTCGTCTGCCTTTTGGGGCCCAAGAACGCGCGCAACCGACCGGGGGGCGTTGGGGCCGTCGGGCTCCTTGCTCACGCGGGCCAGTACGGCCGCGGCGAGTGCCACACGGGGAAGATCTTCAGCCGATGTCGCCCCGACGCGGCGGAAGAGCGCGATTGATGCTTCTTCCGTCATTGCTTCGCTGATGGTTGAAGCGCGGCGAAGCTTGGCGAGCGCAGCACGGTCACCGGGGTAGCCTGCGCGCGGAACGAGATCCCGCCACCAGTCATGGGCGGCCGATCGATAACGGATCATGAAGCCTTTCCTTTCGACTTTTTTTCCTGGGCTGGCAGGGGCATTTCCAGGATCTGGAAAAAGGACTGGCCGTCTTTGCCGTAGCCACTAAGGCCGAGCCCGAGGAAAAAGCGCGCTCTGACCTGCCGAGCATTGTTCCTGTCCAGTGGATCAATCGGCACGGTGTCGTCGAAGATGCGCAGCGCGAGACCTCTAAGGCGCACCTGCCATGCGACCCGTTCTGGCGCCGTATCGTCAAGGCTCATCGCGCGGTCCAAAGCACTGAAGAACGCGCTCTCCGTCTCCAGCCAAACGCGGTCCCCCAGAAGCGCGATCCCATGAGCCGTGGCTTTGACCTTCGCGCCTGGATGATAAAGTGCCTGTTGCACAGCCTTGCGGAGCTGGTAGCTGGCCCGCTCGCTGGCACGGACGAGCGATGTGGCTAGTGCGTCCAGACGTTCCTGCACCTCCTTCGAGCTCGCCAGGACCAGCGGGACCTCGGTCTCCATGAAACCTCGCGCCTTCATGTTGTCCGTGTCATAGCCGCCAGCGATCAGGCGGGCACCTTTGGCCTCTTCCGTGCCGCGGTAGCGGTCATTCCGCCAGGTAGAGACGATGGGTGCCGGCCGGCGCAGGCCGTCCGGGCTGCGGAGAACAAGACCAATCCAGTTTCGGTAACCGACTCCACCAGGGTTAGGGTGGACCGATAAAATCTCTTCTCCAGCCTTGTTCTGATAGGTTGGTGTGAGGGGATGTCTCGCTCCCCACCCGACATACTTTGGCCCGTGGGGGCGCTGCCGCCATCCGGTGACAACGCTCGAGTCCAAAGCACCTGTCAGGTCGCAGGGGGCAGGTGAAGGCAGCTGAACGAAGCTGAGCCTGATACGCCGCGGCATACCCCACCAGACTTGCAGGGGGTGGGCGACATCATCCGGCGTTACGACCTCATCGTTCACGGATGTGATCGTTGGCGAGAGCCAAGGAAAGATACGAGGAAAGTCTACCGGCTCGGGCTTTCGTCCGAGCGGCACATTGGCCCAGATGTGGTGCCAGAGAGATCGATGCCGGCCTGGCGCCACCATGGTGACCATCGGTCCCCCTCCCCGCAAGCCGGTACGGTTACCCCTCCCGCCGGAGGGCGACCATGATTGCAGCGTGTAAAGGGAGATTGCTGCCGCCGGCCTGCCCATCCGCTTGGTGCGTCCCGGATGAACGAGGGGACCGGAATTACCGGCCACCTCGATTAGCAGATTTTCCACGGGCTCTTCATCAGCGTCGAGATCCGCAAGATCTTGCATGAAGCGGGGCCCAGGGCCGTCGAAGCTGAATGCATGGGCCAATGGCGCGAAGGCACCGTCCAACTTTTCAGGCGAATGTGGAGCCTCCCAGGCGTCGAGCCAATCATCCTCATCTGCCGGAGGGCAGGCCGTGGCGATTAGGCCAACCAGCAATTCCATCGTGGCGAGACGAAAATCAGCGCGCGGCCAGTTGACGGCAATGACTGGGTTCGAGGAAATATCCTCCGTGATGTCCCGAGGAGCGATGACACTTTTCGTGCCGTCCTGACGGACAATGGGGAGCCATGGATTAGTCAAGAGGTTAAACATGAAAGCTTAGACCTCGCATTTTATTATACAGAAAGGCACGAATCTATTTTACGGCCGCAGGATCACGTCACTGAATATGCGGCGCTATCCGGTATCTGAGTCTCATTCTGCCGCTACGAAAATTAGCTATTATCCCTCCTTACACCACTCGGCTGCTTCGACGCAACGATAATGATAGATCTTCACGCTTTTGTTTTAATCGAACAGACGTTGGTTTTCGTCAAAAAAGCCGCCCCGCGCCTGCAGGGAACATCTCGGTGCGAAGACCAATGACAGGTCATCACGCGGGTCATCCCGCGGATGCGGGAAGCCACCTCAGGCCATCAGTGGCATCGTAGACAGCTGATACGGGATGGCCGTCCGGATTTTCTCCTTGCAGCATAAACCGGCCCTCCTGCTTCGTCACCTCGAGAATGGCGAGCAGTATATGGGGACTCTCGCGCTCCCAGCGGCCCCATTGGCTCCGCGCCTCGTTCACCGCTTCGGAGTATCCCGCCGGTGGTGGGCAGGCTGCTATCCGATACCGCTGGACCCTCACTTCGGATAGCGTCCACGCCTGCCGCAAGTCTCCCGCAAGCCCAGCATAGGGCACCACCTTTCCATCCTTGACGCGAGCCAGGCGAAGCGTGGCCTGCTCGCGCTCCTCAAGTCGGGTCGGTGTCCGGGTTTCCCTGTCCCAGGCACCGGATTGGAGCGTATACCCCTCGTCGAAATCCAGGACGGCGCCGGCCGCAAACGCACGGTGGCTCAGATGCTTTGCCCAGGCTCCGTCCGCCGCCATCTTGAGGCCCGGCGGCGTATCCTCCACGTCATCCACCGCCTCGATCAGGAGGCGCATATCATCGGGTGTAACGAGGTCGGATTTGGCGAATAGCGCCCGGGCGCTGCGCCACAGCAATGCCGGATTCTGGTAGACAGCGTTCGTCCTTGGCAGCAAGGAATCCAGCCAGCCCGGGCCTGACGCCATTGATGGGGTCGGCGAGAGGACAACCATCTCAGGACGCTCGATGACTCGCGGTCCGCGACTGTGGCGCCAGAGCCGCCCTGCCCTCTGGATGAGACTATCCACCGGCGCCAGGTCTGTCACAAGCAGATCAAAATCCAGATCCAGGGACTGCTCGACGACCTGCGTGGCGATCAGGACGCCGGCGCGCGCATGCCCGATACTGTCCTTGCCGAACCGGCGCAGCACCTCCTGTTCCACCGACTGCCGATCGATGTGCGCAAAACGAGCGTGGAAGACGATCGGGTCGATGTTCTCCATGCGCACCGCCGCGGCGGCTTCAAGCGCATCATCAACGCTGTTTCGGATCCAGACTACGGCAGCGCCAAGCCTTGCGGCATCCACAACCCTGGAAAGGGCGTCCACCTCAGTGTCTACCCGCGTAATGGTGACTGACCGAGGGAGGCCCGTCCGGACGCCCAACGGATACTCGGTCTGGGCTTCAGATCCCTCGATCGTGGCGAGCGGGTAGTGTGTCGATGTAACCTGGCGAGGGGCTTCCTGGCCGGCGCCACGGCGGAACGCGTCAGTCAGCGATTGCCGCATCCTCAGCGGGAGAGTGGCGGAAAGCAGTATCGCGGACCCACCCAGTGCGGCATGAAACTCGAGCAGCGCCTGCAATTCGCGCTCCATATAGGAATCGAATGCATGTACCTCGTCCACGACAAGAACCTTGCCCTGCAAGCCATGCAGCCGGAGCGGCGCGTGGCGTACGGGCAAGACGGCGAGGAGAGCCTGATCGATGGTGCCTATGCCGACATCGGCAAAGAGGGAACGCCTCCGATCTTCCGCGAGCCAGGCTTTGCACTCCGCTTCTGACGGAATCGCCTCCCCCTCCCGTGGCTCTGAAGCCGAGGAGGGGGAGGCTGATATCAGCGCACGGAAACGAGGATCCAGACCGGCCTTCCCGTGCGTCAGTGCGATCGATGGCCGCGAGCCCTCTTCAAACAGGCGCAGGTAGGTATCGGTCAGCCTCTGGAACATGGAATTGGCGGTCGCCATGCTCGGCAGGGCAAAGAAGACACCCCTTGCCTCTCCCGATGCCATTATACGGCTGGCAAGCGTAAGGGCCGCCTCGGTTTTCCCACTGCCGGTCAGGTCTTCGATGATTGCGAGCACTGCCCCCTCCGGCAGCGGCACTGTCTCGGCCCATGATTGTGCCGGAGACGGTGTGTCGACCTTCGGGAACAGTGCGGAGAAACCAGTGAAAGTGCGCGCCTTGGAGGGGGTCAGTCCGGCGTCCGCACCAGCTTGGGCGGCGCGCGGCAGCGCTACTTCTCGGAAATAATCGTGCGGATCGAGATCGCTGTGGGTCCCATCGCGCGGGAACCAGATTTCGTTTGATCCAATCCAATCAGCAAGAGTGAGAAAGCCGGCAATCTGCCATTGCATCCGTGCACTGGCCCGCCGGCTTTGAGGTGGCGGCAAGGGAGACGGCTGGAAAAGATCGAGCATCGCCTGCACGAACTCCCGCGCGGCGTCCAGGCATTGGCGGCAAACCGCGGGCTCCAGGTGGTCAGGCACATCGATGGGGCGCCCATGATGCCCGGCAATCGTTCGAATGAGACCAGATCGCTTGCTGGGGTGCCACCCGCTCCCTCGCCGACCAAGTGGGAATACCGGGTCAAGCAAACCTTCGTCCGCGAACACCTCAAGGAGTGCCGCAGTCAGTGTATCGTGTCGCGGGCCCGCAACACGACCGGGCCATGGCCCCAGAACCCGGCTCGGCCAAAGATCGGATTCCTGAGCCTGGAACGGGCGGGAGAATTTGCCGATATCGTGGAGCGACAGCAGGAAGTAAACCGTGTGCTTATCGAATTCCTTTAATGGCATTGGCAGGCGTGAACCTGCCGCAGCAACATCAAGTGAGTGTGCCACAATCGGGTAGGCAAATATCTCATCCTCATGAGTGTATGATTTGCCCCAAAATGCCAATACGTTTCGCCAACTATTAGGGAGTGACACTGCTTCATTTACCCGAGAAAATATATCACAATTCCAAAATAGCTAATATTCTGCTTGGGCTCCAGCGTCACTCCCACCTTTTTCGCCCACCCAACGCCGGCACCCTCTGTGACTCCGGCCGCGCCTCGACCTGGAGACGCAGAGCGGCCGGCACGACTGGCTCAGACGCGGCACACTTCGAGAAGCTTGAACCGCGCCGGGTTTGCCGAAGGCTATTTTGTTTGACTCAGGCGACCATAGCCAGCTTGTTCAGTTTCTCATAGTACTGCGCCTCGGCCTCGGCAGATGGGATATCGCGATCGGCTCGAGGAAGAGGCGGTTGTTGATCCAGTCCACCCATTCGAGCGCGGCGAATTCCACCACTTCTGCGTTCCGCCAAGGGCCACGACGGTGGATTACCTCGGCCTTGAATTGGCCGTTGATGGTTTCAGAGAGGGCATTGTCATAGGAATCGCCGACGCTGCCGACGGAAGGCTCGATCCCTGCTTCGGCCAGGCGTTCAGTGTAGTGGAGCGAGACGTATTGGGCGGCCCTAGTCACTATGATGGACGAGGTCATCCCGGCGTATCAACCACCTCACATTCGTGCCAGCAGTGAATTCTTTTCAAGCAGGGCGCGGATTCCGGCATGCGTCAGCATCCCGGCTTTCGCGTCAATCAGCATCCCGGCTTTCGCGTCAATCTGAATTCGTATGGTTTTCGGGCTATAAGGCGCAAGCAAGCGGGCCAATGGCCTCGGAACCGGCCTTACCCGCAAGATCCATAACTTCCTTGGCGGACAAAACCTTGCGGGCCAGCAACCGTTCCGCCAGGAGGTCGAGGGTGGGCTTTCTCGCCTCGATCAACTCTCTTGCCTTGGTATAGGCCGTATCAAGGCGCCGCCGCACCGCATGCTCGATGTCAGGGCGCTGCCCAAAAAGCTGAACGAGCCTGTCGCCCGAGACCTTCGGGTACCAGATCAGCCCTTCGGAGCGCATGCCCAGCGACAGCTCCGCGATGACCGCCATCTGCGTCGCGCGGGCGAGATCGGAGTTGTCACCACCGCCCGAGCCGGCAGTGATATCGCCGAAGGCCAATTCCTCTGCGGCCCGACCGCCCATCAGAGCGGCAAGCATTGCGTCAAGGTCTGCCGGGCTCAGGGTACCAGCGCGCGCCATGGACACTGCGGCATGCCCAGCCGTCTTTTCCCGGCTGACGAGGGACAAGCCTCCCACCCGCAGGGCAGAATGCGCCATCGCGACAATCGCGTGACCAGCTTCATGAACAGCGACGCGCCACAGATCTTGGGGATCAACGACGCCGTCAACGCCAATGGCCGCAATCAAATCTTCGGTGGTCACCAACCTGGCCTCGTGGCGCGCGCGGCGGTTGGCCGTCTTGCATATCCGGATAACATCGGCGCCCGTCGCTCCCTCGCTCATCCACGCGATGCGTTGAAGGTCGACGCCGGCTTCCATCCGTCCCGCTAGATGCTGCGCGTATATGCACGCAAGGGCTTTCACATCAGGTGGTCCGACATCGATCCGGTCCTCCAATCGCCCCGCGCGCAGGATCGCCGAATCGATCAGTTCCGGATGATTGCTGGCGCCAACCATGACAACCCCCTCGTTACTGGCAACACCGTCCATCTGCTCGAGCAGGGCATTGATGATCGCGCGCCACCAGTCATCGCGCTGCTCCCGACCACCCCGGCTGCCGAGCGTATCCAGTTCGTCGATGAACAGAACGCTCGGTGCGAGAAGCCGCGCCTGAGCAAAGGCAGCGTTCATCGCCTTCAAGACTTCCCCGAGATGGCCGGCCCCACTGGTCTGCCACGTCGCATAGCTCGTTGGGACAAAGGCAATCCCGGCATGATCCGCTATCGCGCCGGCAAATGAGGTCTTACCGGTCCCGGGAGGCCCCGCCAAAAGAAGCCCCCGGGGGAGATCATGCCAGCTTATCTTGCCCTGGCGCCACAACTGCAGATCGAGCTTGAGTGCTGACGCCCATTCCTTCGCCTTGTCGATGCCATGGAGGGAATCGAAACGGCTGGCCTTTCCTTTTGACCCTTGGGTCAGGGCTTTCAGACGCCGCAGGTAAGACGTGGCTGTCGTTCCAGGCCGGTAGGCCAGCCGCAAGGTGACAGGCGTGACTGCATTGAGATTGAGGCCCCTCAAGCTCGTTCGCCGTGCAACCGGGTCAACCGCCTTGAGAACGGCGGCCAGGCATTCGCGATCCGGCGCTGTCACGTAAATGGTACTATCTGCTGCAGCACCGAGCTCGGGCGGCACAACAGCCCGGCTTCCGGTCAGAAGAATAACTATCCGCCCTTCACGCAGACCGGACTCCACGCTGGCACGGATTTCATTGCCCTTTTTCGCGTCGCCGCCCGCATCCCATTCATGGACCAGAAACGACGGAGCTGACCGCGCCACTCCCGGCCGTCGCGGCCCACGACAAGGATAGCCCAGAATCACTTTTGCCACGATTGCGCGCATCGTCGATACCCAGTGGTCACCGGGCGCCACAACGACATACAGACCCGGACGCCGCTGTTTCGAGATCTTACCCAGTGCTCGTCCAAGTAGATTCCAGGCGCCAACCATGGCGCAATCGATTGAGTTGACATCATCGACCACGTCGGCCTGATCAGTCGGAGGATCGTTGAGATCGGATGACTCGTGATCGAGAAAGAGATCTTCGTCGTCGTGCATGGCATCAACCTCCGATGCCAAAATCGAACTCAGCCTGTCGGGGAACTTGATTATGTTCGCACAAATCGATCCCTGCATCGACTGGAACTGACTCGGCCTGCATCGAGGCCAGCCAGGCCGACCTGTCATTGTAGCGGCACCGGCGGATCGTTTTGATGGAGAGATCGAGACTTTCACGATCAATCCCGGGAAGGCGGAACCACGGCGTGCTGAGGCTGATCCGCTCCACGGGACCGGCATAAAAGAAGACAGCCGGGAGAGACAGGCAGACGAAGGCGGCGAGGTCAAAATCGCCGGGTGCATAGGAGAAAATCCCTGACCGCGACCGTTGGTGCCCACGCTGCATCGTGAAGATGCAACGCTTACCGTTTGGCCGACTGCGGGTCTTCACTTGGATCCGGACCATGTCGAAGCCTGGGATATCGGCGATCAGATCGTAGGGCAGCCCGGCCATCGCCGGTTGTGCTGCGATTCCCCATGACTGGAGCCGAGAGAGAATCAGATTCGCGCCGGCTTCGCCGATCAGCGTCGTCGACGGTAGCCTTGGACAATGCGTCTCGGGACGAGCGTGGAGGCGTTTGATCCGCGGGGCCATGCGCTGGGCAGTCAGATTGGCCTGCTCTTCCCGCCCAACCTCGGGCTTTAGATCCTCGACAGGCGAACGCCGAGGCTGGCGGCGAAACCGATCAGATGCGATATGGGAGGCAACCTGTGTCATGTGAGGTCCTTTCTCACTGTTGCGGGCTAGGCTGGGTCGTGTGCTGCAACACGCGGCTCAGCCGTTTGAAGAAGATTTTGACGAACCGGCAATTTCGGATACGCATTCGTCAGGATAGAACTAGTCATATTATTTGCAAAAACAAACATTTTGTTCATATTCAAATATTAAATGATTGTAATCCTAGAAGTGCAACGGTTAGCTAAGAGACGGGACTAGCGACTATAATTGGAGCAGAAATGATCACCGGAGGACAAATTCGCGCAGCAAGAGCGTATGCCAAGATTTCAGCTGTTCAGCTCGCGGAAATGGCAGGCGTTGCGCGGACAACGGTTGTCAAGGCAGAATCGGTCAATGGCCCTCCACAATTGACAGTTAGCAACCTAAATTCCCTGCAGAACGCACTTGAGAAAATAGGTGTGACCTTCGGAGCCGACGGCAGTGTCAATTATCGGCCATCCACTTAAGGGACGAAAAATTATCGGTTTTTTGATGAACTTATTAAGTTCTAGGAAACCAATTTTTACTGAGCTATCCCCCTACTATGACCTAAAGATATAAATTTGAGATATTTTTTCACTCCGACTTTATTCGAGTGGCCTTGATTAACTGTAAAGATAATATCATTTTAGATATATAACTAATATTTTTGAGATATGTTTTTTGTAAAATTTCAGGCAATCCGATTTCGATTTTTTCATATCCTGATGCAGAACTCCGGGAGAGCCGGACGAGGCACTGCAATTTGTAGACAAGACTGGCGCGGCCGATCTTCGCTTTCACCCGGGGCCATACGGATGGTCCGAACGACCAGGCACATTGGCCCCTTCTGCTGGACAAAGACATACACGATCGCCGATCGCACCAGCAATTTCGCTTCGTTGGCCTGACCGGCGTGATGTCGATCACCATCGAGGTGCGGATCAAACCCTGCCAGTGGCCGATCGCAGCGGCATTATCATGATAGCCAAAAACCGGCGGGAGCAAGATCACGCGCCGACACTGTGCCGACCCGCCCCGGCTTCGCCTTGGTGACCTTCGCTGTTCTGCGCACGTCGGCACGCATCTTCCCGTACATCGAGAGGCAGTTGCTCCCGTTCACTCGCGTCTCGAAACATACAAGCAGCTTTGCGATCTCGAACGTGCGGCTTCAGGCCGATATAGGGGCACGGCCAGCTCTCGCCGGTTTGGCCTTGAACTTATCGACCGAACCCACCCAGAAGTTTCCACCGCCCATACAGCGGAATATCCTTTCATCTTCCGTATAAAACAACGCATATTTTGCGATCTATCGCCAACTTTTATCAGCATTAATGGTGCGCAATCAGAATTTTTTTCAATATCAATGCATTTTTAAAAGCGATTTTTCTTGGTGTCTTGCAGCCTTGATCTGTAGAATTTGAGCATGACCAGACATGAATGCCATGCAAACGGAGGGGCCAATGCGGATGACGCTGCCGCCAATCGCGTTTGCGGCAATCATGTTTGCCAATCGGAACAGGAGGCAATTGTTCTTGACGCACTGCGACAACTCGCCAATCTGCTGGGCCGCAGGGCCGCGATTTCAGTCCGACCCCGCGGACGCACAGAAAAATTAGACCCATTATCGAAGCAGCGATGATGGAACTCACCATTTCGGTGCGGCAGATGTCCGTCTGAGATCGCGCTCAGGACTTGACATGGCTTTGATTCCGCAGCGGGAGTGACGAGCCAGCAACCGGTTCAGCTATCGTCCCGCGCTGAGATTACGCCTTTACCGCTGATGTCGTGCCGGTTTCGGTGCTTCTATCGCAGGCTAACAGCTATGGGGACTGATGGGACCTCCCTCCAGCCTGCACCGACATGATTTTGAAGTCCTTGCAGCCGCAGGACGTCAGCGTACTGCCGAGAATGCCGTAGGCACGAGGATCTGATTGGTGATGCTGGCCACGATCTGACCATTCTTCTCGGTTTCGGCGCGCTTGGCCAGCCATTCTGGGTCAGCCTGGAAAGCGGTCCATTTGCTCTCGCGCTCAGCGAGGGATTCCCACGCCAGCAGATAGGTGAGATCCATGTTGGACTCTCCGACGAGCGTCGTCCAGAACCCTGCCTGTCGAATGCCGTGTTTATCCCACAATCCGAGTGTCACGGTCTCGAACCGCCTCAGAAGATCCGGAAGTCGACCCGGCATACAGTGATAGATGCGGAGTTCGTGGATCATGTTTTTTATTCCTGAAGATATATCGACGCGGAGGATGCTAGCCCCGGTCCCCCACCCCAGCAAGCCGGAAGGATTGGTTCATCCGGCGTTGTGATCGGCGGCCGGAGCCGTGAACGGCGACTTCATTGCGGTGTTGGACCTTGGGTGGGCGACCTGCGGTTGGAATTGATTGGTCTGGATTCCGGCGTGCAATCCGCGGAAAGCTTGACATTGGGTGCCGTGGTCCCAAACGATAGGTGCTCACTCATGACCAGAGCCAGAGCGATGACCAACGCCCGAGTTGCATTGTACGCCCGCTTTTCGAGTGACCTTCAGAGTGCGGCGTCGATCGAGGACCAGCTGCGTGTGTGCCGGGAGCATGCGGGGCGGCAGGGCTGGCGGGTGGTGGACAGCTACGCCGACCGGGCGATTTCAGGGGCGTCGCTGCTCCGGCCTGGCATCCAGGAACTGATGGCCGACGCGGGCCGCGGCCGGTTCGACATCGTGCTGGCCGAGGCAATGGACCGGTTGTCGCGCGACCAGGAGGACATTGCCGCGCTGTTCAAGCGCCTGCGCTTTGCCGGCGTCTCGATCGTGACCCTTGCCGAAGGCGAGATCGGTGAGATGCATATCGGGCTGAAGGGCACGATGAACGCGCTGTTCCTGAAGGACCTCGCCGACAAGACGCGCCGGGGCCTGAGAGGCAGGGTCGAAGCAGGACGCTCCGGCGGTGGCAATTCATATGGATACGACGTGGTCCGCCAGTTCGGCGCCGATGGCGCGGCGAAGACCGGCGAGCGGACGATCAACGGAGCACAAGCCGAGGTCGTGCGCCGGATCTTCCGAGAGTTTTCTCATGGCAAATCACCACGCGCGATCGCCGTCCAGCTCAACAAGGAGAAGATTCCGGGGCCGCGCGGTGAAGGCTGGAGCCAGAGCACGATCAACGGCAACGCCGAACGCGGCACCGGCATCCTGAACAACGAACTCTACATCGGCCGGATGGTGTGGAACCGGCTGCATTACATAAAGGATCCGGCCACCGGGAAGCGGGTTTCACGGCTGAACGATCCCGGCAAATGGGTGATCACCGAGATCCCCGCGCTGAGGATCATCGACGACGAGCTCTGGGCCGCGGTCAAGGAGCGACAGGGCAACATGCGCAAGGCGACCCGTCCGGACATGGCCACGGAACCAAGTGCCCGCCGCAACTCATCGGGGGCAGAATTCTGGCGCCACCAGCGGCCCAAACACCTTCTCACCGGCCTGATGCGGTGCGGTGTATGCGGTGGCGCCTACAGCAAGATCAGCGCGACATTGTTCGGTTGCGCGGCGGCGCGGAACAAGGGCACCTGCGACAACCGGCTGAACATCCGCGGCGACCGGCTCGAAGCCATTGTGCTGGACGGGCTGCGCCACCGGCTGATGGACCCGGCGCTGTTCAGGGAATTCACCGAGGCGTTCGTCGCCGAGCAGAATACCGCCAGCGCGCAGAGGCGGGCGCATTTTTCGGGGATGCGGGAGGAGCTCAAACGCATCGAACACCGCAAGGCCCGGATCATCGATGCGATCGCCGAGGGCATGCCGGCGTCCAGCCTTCGCGACGAGATGATCCGGATCGAGGCGCGGAAGGAGGAACTTTTGATCCTGCTCGCCCGCGAGACCGCGCCCGAACCTTCGCTTCATCCGGCGATGGCCGAACTCTACCGCGAGGCGGTCGCCAACCTGCACGAGGCGCTGCAGGATCCGACCACGAAGGACGAGGCATTCAGTATCATCCGCACGCTGATCGAGGCGGTGATCCTGGTGCCGGAGGGCGCGGAACTGAAGGTTGAACTCCGGGGCGCGCTGGCGGGGATACTGCGTCTTGCGTCTGGGGGCGGGAACGACAAAAGCCCCGGCGCGTGTGCATCGGGGCTTGGTTCCATTTCTGTTCTGGAGGCGCAAATCAAGATGGTTGCGGGGAACCGCAACCGTCATGACTTGCGTGAGCTCCAGGTGCTTGCGCAGGAGATCAAAGTGGTTGCCGGCGCAGATTTCCAGCAGGATTTACTTTTTCGGGCAGCAGCTTGATTCATGGAGGTTCAAGTGCGGACGCAAACCGAGCATGCAATCTAGCACTACTTTGGCAGATTTTTGAGTGGTTTGTCGGTTTTTGGGTTCTCAAAATGGGTTTTGCGTGATTCATGGGAGGTCGGCTTGCGGAGGGTCGACCATGGACGAGAGCTGGAAGTCTGATCTGGAACGCTGGCTGGCGCCGTTCGTGAACGCTTTCCGGCACAAGACGCGAGCGCGGATGTGCCCGGCCTATGTCGCGGGGTTGATCGGCGCGGGAGATCGCAAGAGCGTCCAGCCCATGGCGGCGCGCGACGGCGACGTCGGGTACGACCAGCTTCATCATTTCATCGCGAGCGGCGCGTGGGACGCGGCGCCGCTTGAGAAGGCGCTGCTCGCCGAGGCCGACCGAATGGTCGGCGGGGACAACGCGTGGCTGATCGTCGACGACACGGCGTTGCCGAAGAAGGGAGAGCATTCGGTCGGCGTCGCGCCGCAATATGCTTCTGCGTTGGGCAAGACGGCGAATTGTCAGTCGTTGGTCTCGCTGACGCTCGCGTCGCGAGAGGTCCCGGTGATGGCGGGCCTGCGGCTGTTCCTGCCAGAAGAGTGGACGAGCGACCCCGAGCGTATGGCGCGGGCTCGCGTGCCGGAGGAGCGAAAGGTCGCGCTGACAAAACCGGAAATTGCCATCGAGGAGATCGATCGCATCATCGCCTCTGGCGTGCGTTTCGGCTGCGTTCTCGCCGATTCCGGTTACGGGTCCAGCGGGCCGTTCCGTCAGGCTCTGAGCGAGCGCGGTCTCAAATGGGCGATGGGGCTGTCGCGGCGCCAAAACGTTTATCCCGCAGACGTCGCCTTGATCTTCCCGGTCGCCAATGCCGGAAGGCCGCGCAAATACAGCATTCCGGATCGGCCGCCGGTCTCCGCCGAAGCGGCCTTGATTGAAGAGAAGTGGCGAAGGATCAACTGGCGACGAGGCACGAAGGGCCGGCTGACATGTCTGTTCGCGGCCCGTCGCGTTCGCGTCGCGGACGGCCACAAGCACCGCATGGCCGACGATCGCGTGCAATGCATGCCGGGCGACGAGGTCTGGCTCGTTGGTGAGCGCCGGTCGACGGGCGAGCAGAAATACTATGTGTCGAACCTTCCAGCTGATACCAGCCTCAGGTTGCTCGCCGCGACAATCAAAGCCAGATGGGTGTGCGAGCAGGCGCATCAGCAGCTGAAGGAGGAACTCGGCCTCGACCACTTCGAAGGCAGATCCTGGATCGGGTTACACCGGCACGCCTTGATGACCATGATCGCCTACGCCTTCCTCCAGTCCCGCCGCCTCAAGGCCGCGGGACGGAAAAAAAAGAATCGGAGGACCGCCGCCACAACCGAGCCTGCCGGCCATCAGGCAAGCCATCCTTGACCTCTTCGTGCGACCTCCGCCCAGGAGATGCCCGCACTGCGCGAAACTCCTCGGCGAGGCCGCCCAGTATAATCTGCCAAAGTAGTGCTAGCACTACAGTTGCAATTTTGGGAGGTTTCTGAATCTATGGGCAACCATGATTCAGGACATGATGATCGGCGGTGCGTCGGTTGAGGATACATTGGCGCTGTGGGCGGCGTCGCTGCGTGATGCCAAGCGTCGCATGCGGCCGTTGTTCACGCAGGAACGTGTGGCGGCTTCGGCTGGACGGTTCCTGGACGTGCTGCTCGGCAACGAGCCACGCAAGACCGGCTGGATGCGGGCTGAGGCGGCAGGTGATGACGGCCCGTGGCGACAGCAAGCGCTGCTGGGTCGCGGGCGGTGGGATGCCGACGCCCTGCGCGACATCGTCCGGGACTACGTCATCGAGCATCTGGGCGACGACGATGCTGTTTTGGTGATCGACGAGACCGGGTTTCTCAAGCAGGGCAAGGCATCGTGCGGGGTCGGTCGTCAATACACGGGTTCAGCGGGGAAGATCACAAACTGTCAGATCGGTGTGTTTGCCGCCTATGTCTCGACCAAAGGGCACGCCTTCATCGACCGTGCGCTCTACCTGCCGAAAGCCTGGACATCCGATCCGGCCCGCATGAAAGCGGCTTATGTGCCGGTGGGCGTGACATTCGCGACCAAGCCGGCACAGGCGGCTTCCATGGTAACCCGTGCCCTTGCCGCCGATGTTCCGTTCGCTTGGGTTGCAGCCGATAGCGTCTACGGCGTGGGCGAGATTGAAATGACACTCCGTCGCGCCGGCAAGGGCTACGTGCTTGGCGTCAACGCCAATCACCGGTTCAATTCCTGGAGTTCGGACATCGCCATCGCCGGCGAGGCGCAGGAGATTGCGAAAGATTTGCCGACCGGCTTCTGGACGCGCCTGTCGGCGGGCCACGGCACCAAAGGCGAGCGGTTCTACGATTGGGCGTACTGCCCGCTCGCCGATCTCGATGCCAAAGAATATGATGCGCCGGTTTGCGGCGTCTGGACTCGCGGCCTGTTGATCCGGCGCAGCATCGCCGATGGCGAACTCGCCTATTTCACCACCTGGTGTCCGAAGGACACCGCCATCGAAACCCTGGTCCGGGTCGAAGGCACACGCTGGCGCATCGAAGAAAGCTTCGAGACCGCCAAGAATGAATTCGGTCTCGACCACAACGAGACCCGCTCTTGGCATGGCTGGCACAGACATGTGTCCCTGGTCATGCTCGCCTGCGCCATGATGGGTGCCGTTCGATATCAGGCAAATGCCATGACGCCGAAAAAAACGCCGTCGAAG
Source organism: Acidiphilium sp. PM (assembly GCF_000219295.1). Classification (NCBI taxonomy): domain Bacteria; kingdom Pseudomonadati; phylum Pseudomonadota; class Alphaproteobacteria; order Acetobacterales; family Acidocellaceae; genus Acidiphilium; species Acidiphilium sp. PM. The sequence continues at coordinate 89,287 of NZ_AFPR01000513.1, read as the reverse complement.
CCACGGCAAAGCTCATCCGCTGGTCGATCCAGGAAATCCGGCGCCTCGCCCTGAAACTGGCGCAGCGCCGCATCCCGATCGCTCATAGCCTCGCCTGGTCCATCTTCCGACGAGCACACCAGGCCACAGCCCGACAGTCATACCTCAATTCAAAATTGCAACTGTAGTGCTAGGGCGCGGACTCATTGCAGCCAATAGGTGACTGTGGCGGCGAGACAGACGCCGGCCAGGAAGTTGGCGGCCTTCTTATCGTAGCGAGTTGCGATGCCGCGCCAATCCTTGAGACGATTGAAGGAGCGCTCGATGATGTTGCGCATCTTGTAGGCGATGGGGTCGTGTGGCCTTGGTTCTTTGCGGTTGGCCTTGGATGGTATGACGGCTTCGCTGCCGTCTGCGGCCAGATAGTCTCTGATGTCGTCTGCGTCATAGGCTTTGTCGCCGAGAAAGCGCGCGGGTGTGGCAACGCGCGCCAGCAGAGCACGAGCACCCCAGATATCGTGAACCTGGCCGCCCGTCAGCATCAAGGCGTAGAGCCGGCCGAGTTGGTCGCACAGCGCATGGATTTTGGTAGTGGGGCCGCCGCGCGAGCGGCCGATCGCTTGCTTCTGCGTCCCCCTTTTGCGCCGGCGGCCGAACGATGCGCACGAACCGCTGTGCTATCCACCATTGCGAGGAGCGGCGGGTCTGCGCATCCCGCAAGAGCCGCAAAGAGCTGCTGCCATAACCCGCGCTGGCTCCAACGATTGAACCGATTAAACACCGTTGTGCGCGGGCCATACGCGTCAGGAAGTGCGCGCCAGCGCAGGCCCTCGCGGAAACGGTGTAGGATGCCGCTAATGATCCGACGATCATCCACCCGTGGCTTGCCGCCCCAGTGTGGCAGCAACGGCTCAATAGCCCCCCATTGCACCTCGTTCAGCCAAAACAATTCCGCCATGATCCAAGCCCTCCTGTGCAGCTTGAATCAGACAACTCGTGGTCGCGGCAATGGGTATAGACCCTAGGTTTGGTTGCAAGATTCTTCGCAACGAGCCTGCTCTCATGTTCGCTGTCAAGGATGAATGCGCGCTTCGCCTGCCGGCAGCAACCGGAGCAAGTTTCGTTCTGGCGGTGCCCAAGGCAGGAGGCAGGACCTAAAGACGCCGGTTTAACAAGCTCTCATGCGCGGGTTGGCTACCGCATTTCCGGAGTTTCGTCTCGGGGCTGCCTCGCTCTAAACGCGAGCGTCGGTCGGAGGATCGGCTCATAACAGGCACGAGGGTTCCCCACCTGGCCCTGCCTCCAACCTTGGGCGCCTGTAGAATGATCGCGGTGTTCTTTGTCCTCCTGTTCGTGGCGTGATCGTGCTTCTGACTACGCTAACTGCGGCTCGACCTGGCGGGCGATCGCCCAGATGAAACCGATCATCTCGCGTGCGATTGCGGTGGTGACAACGACTGTCTTCTTGCCTGCGGCGACCAGGCGACGATATCGCGCGCAGAGACGCAACTGCGCCTTCCAAGCAGTATCCCGAATGCCCTTTGGCAGGCCTTCGATACGATCGTGCAGCTTTCGGCTGATCCTCGCTTGCATGCGGTAGCTCCAGGCTCCCTCAATCAGTGCCCGGCGAGCCTGACTATTCCCGGCTTTCGTGATGCCGTGCCGTCCCGTCGCACACTGTCGCCGCTTGAATGCTCCGACGGCACAAGCCCCACATAGGCCATCAATTGGCGGGGATTCGTGAACCGCGCAAAATCGCCGATCTCAGCGACGATGGTGACCGCGTTGATGAACGCCACTCCCCGCATCGCCTGGATCGCCGTCACCACGGGTGCCATCGACCACTGCTCGAGTAGCAGCTCGATCTGCTCGACCAGCCTGGCGATCCGCGTCTCCGCATCCTCAACCGCATTGACATAGTCCTGCAGAACGATCTGCTGGGCGGGATGGGCAAACCGCACCGTCGTCAGCCAACGCCGGTACGCCACCGTCTACGCGCGGGGGCCGGCATAGATCTTGCCGTGCCGCAACAGAAATCCGGTGAGGTGCTGCCTCGCCTTGGTCAGACCACGCGCGGCGGTCGCCCGGGCACGAACAAGATCACGAATGGCTTCGTGCGTCGCATCGGGAACCCAGACCGCGGTCAGCTCTCCGGCCCGATGCAACCTGGCCAACATCGTCGCGTCGCGCCGGTTGGTCTTCACCCGGTCGCCCGGCTTCTTCGGAATCAACGATGGCGCAACCACCGTGCAGTCGTGGCCGAGCCCGCTCAGCAGCCGGTGCAGGCCATATCCACAGGGACCTGCTTCATAGCAGAAATGCAGCCGTTGCCCGCGCCGGCTCAGCCGCTCCGCCAGTTTGATCAGAAGGTCGGCGCGGTTCTCGACCACACCGTGATTTCTGACCTCGCCGCCTCGCCCCTCGTCGGCGACCGTAACTGATATCGTCGACTTGTGCACATCCAGCCCAACGTAGCTCGTGCTAGATTTCATCTGGCTCGTCTCCCATGCATGAGGCTCTGAACCGTCTTCCCGACGGCTTAACCCTCGGAGATTGCATGTCGTGAGGCGAGCCGCCTACAGTTCACGGCGCGAACATAAGGTCTAAATTGCCGGACGATCTTTTACACTCGTATCGCCGCGTGTCTCGCCACCCTTCAAACCGGACCGATTTTCCGCCTTTGACGCGCTCATCTCTTTCTCATTCCGACTCCGAAACCCCCTGTCGGTGGTGATGAAGCGCTCGACGATCGCGGGCACCAGTTTCTCGGCCAGCGGGGCATCCGCCAGACCGTCCTGGACGGCGATTGCTGCGGCGTAGTCGCGCAGCAGATTATTCTGCGCAGCGGTGAACGTAATGGTCCGCTTCACCGGCCGGTCGTCTGGCAGTGCACCGATACGAAGTTTTGCCATTTTTTTGCTCCCTTCCCTCTCACGACCCTGTGTAGGGTCGGAATACGATGTCACGGCTGACCATCACGTCGAACGGGAACCCCGGGCGGACGGTCAGGGTCGGCTGGACGCCGAGGTCATGCGAGATGATTTGCTGGCCCGCCTGATTGGTGGCCTGATCGCCGCTTTGGCCGAGCGAGATGATCAGATTGCCGGAGCTGTTGCCGCCGACGACGTTGTTGGTTGCGAGCGCGCTGGAGACGCCGAGGAGGGATGACAGCGCGACGCCGCGCAGCAGCTTCCAGAAATGATAATCCACGCCGTCCTTGAGCCCCGCATAGCCTTGCGTGTCGGCTGCGGGCAGATTGTCGAGCACGATCGAACTGCCATCCGGCATGATGAGCCGCGTCCAGATTAGCAGCACGCGCGACTGGCCGTAGGCGACGACGCTGTCATATTTGCCGATCAGCTTGGCGCCCTGCGGAACCAGGAGATAGTGACCGGTGACGCTGTCGTAGACGTCCTGCGTCACCTGGGCGATCACCGGGCCGGGCAGATCGGAATTCAGGCCGGTGATCAGCGCGGCCGGAATGACGCTCCCGGCCATCAGCTCGTAGGGACTGACGGGGTTTTGCAGGCGGTCCGGCGAATAGACCGAGCGAGCGACCGGGTTGTTCAGGAAGGCTTGTTTCTCGCCCTGCTCGCCGGGATCGGTGTGATGGTCCGTCAGGGTTTCGCCGGGAAGATCGGCCCCCTCCGGGTGTGCTGTTCGTGATAGGTTCGCCTGTCTGCTGGCCGCTGCGTATCGAGCGCGGTCGCCTCCACCGCCAGGACTCCGGGTCATGGTGAAGAACACCCCGGCGAGGGCAGCCTGGGCACGAAGCCGGGCCGCCGCTTGTTCTGATGGGTTGGTCGGCGCCAGCGCGAGGTCGGGCGACGCGGCCTGACCGAATGTCGGCGATCCGAGATCGCCTTGCAGTGGCGGTCCCAGTTGGGGAACCTTCGGAGGAGCGGGTGTTGGCATTGGCTTCGGCTTGGTCAGGCCGGCATAGCCTTTCGGCAGGCCGTTCATCGCCTGGGCCGACGGCCGGACATCGGTGTTGTAGAGTTGCTTGCCGGTGGTGATCCGAAAGCTGTGCAGCGCGAATGCCCACCAGACGGCGCCACCGATGCAGAGCGCGAGGCCACCGGCGGCGATGATCAGTGCCCGGCGCGACAGCCGGGTCACGGCGCGTGGCTGCGCACGGATCGCGAATGACGCCGGATCGGCTTTGGGCGACGGTGCCGATGAGGGTACCTGGCTGTTGTCCGGGCCGGTCAACTGGTGCCATCCGTTCGGGTGATGCGCACGATCTGCTGCGGTCCGGCACCGAGGCGGAGCTCGGCGGCTGCGAACAGCCGATCGACGATCATCGTATTGCCGCGCACCCGATAGTTGACGATCTCGGCCTTGCCGCCGGATGCGCCAAGGATGAACAGCGGCGGCATGTCGCCCTGGGCGATGCCGGACGGGAACTGGATGTAGACTTTTGAGCCGTCATCGAAGGCCTGCACGGGGCGCCAGGGTGGATGATCGCCGCTGATCCGATACCGGAAATTCAGTGCCGCGAGATTGACGTCGCTTGCTGCGACGGTGTCGGTATAGTTGGTGGCGGCGGCGTTCTGCGCCTTGAGTGCCAGCAGATCGTCCTGCGGATAATTCCAGGAGACCGCGGCCATGTAGGTGCGTTTGGTCGGGTGGATCTCGAGGTGATAGGCGCGCCGGTTGGTCATGATGACGATGTTGTTCATCGGCAGGTCGGCCGAGATCGGCTTGACCAGGACATGGACCTGCGTGCTCGGCCCGGATCCGCTGGTGGTGTTACCGATCTTCCATTGCACGGTATCGCCGGCGGCGATCGAGATCAGGCGCTCGCCGGGCTGCAGCGCGATATCGGTGACGTGCAGCGGTGAGGCGTAGATTTCATAGAGGGCGCCGGTCGACCAGGGAAACACCTGCATCGCGTTGATGTAGCCGTCGCGCGTCGGGTCGATCCGCGCGGCTGCATTGGCGGCAGCTACGCGCGCGACCGGGTTCGCTGGCTGCGGCGGTTGCCGATACGCCGTGGCCGGGGGGAGTTTCTTCAACTGACCCGGCAAGGGCAGCGGTTCCGGCAGCTTCACTACGCGAACGGGCGGCGGGGGCGGTGCAATCAGATGGGCCGGTTGCGGATCGTCATAGGCAATTTTCGGCACTTGCTGCGCGCAGGCGGAGAGTGCCAAGGCGCCGGCGACCGGGAGCAGGAGCAAACATCTCATGGGGTGGATCCTTCGGTCTGGATGGTGTTGACCTCGCGGGCCCAGCTGATCGCGTCGATGTAGATACCGAGCGGGTTCTGGCGCAGTGCCGCTTCGGTGTGCGGGGTCTGAATCACCACGGTGAGAATGGCGGTCCAGCGCTGGGGCGGCAGGGCGGTGCCATCCTGGTAGGGATGCTCGACCCAGGCGACGCGGAAGGAACGCGGACTTGCGCGGACGACGCTGGTGACATCGACGGTGATGGCGCGCTTGCCGATCCGTCCGAACGGATCGGCTTTGCGGGCATAGGCATCGAGCATCGGTTTGGCGTGGCTGGTGATCTGTGCATAGGCATCGAGCCAGGCCTTGCGGACGACGACGGGATCGACCGACAGGCCGCGCACCCGCTCGATGAACTGCGCCAGAAAATACGCGATCTCGGTGGCGGTGGGCTGTACTTCGGTCTGGGCCGGCGCGACCGCCTGCACCGCGCCCAGGTGGTTCACTTCGACAACGAACGGCGTGACCATCGCGCGGGAATGGGTGCGGATATCGTCGGCGGTGACCGCTGCAGAGAGGGTAAGGCAGCCGAAGGCCATCAGCCGCCAGTTCGCGGCCTGGACCCTGGCCGAGCCGATCCGCTGGTCCCAAAGCTGTCCGGCGCGTTGGTAGGGTGTGGCCAGGATTTCGGTCTCGGAGAGGCGGGCGGAGGATCGGCGCCATCTCATGACCGGTCTCCTCGCAGATTGGGCCGTATGCCGCCGCCACCGGCTTCGCCCTCACGGACGATTCGCTCTGCTGTTCGTTGGGCTTCGCGCCGCCGGAGATTTTCGGCCCAGGCTGGCGCGCCCGAGCGAGCGGGAGTCCTGGCGGCGCCCGGCGGTACCGATGCGGGGTCTGCACCGCCGGAACTGCCGGAACCGCCATCACCGGAGCCACTACCGCCGGTCGCAGCCCAGCCGGCGCGCTGGCCGGCAGCAAAGCGGTCGCGCAATCCCGAGGTGGCGCTCCGGGCGATGCCGCGTAATCTGCTGCCAGCCGCGCCAGCGGCACCTCGGGCGACGCCGCCAAGGCCGGCGGAGACGGAGCCGCCACCGCTGACGCTCCCGGAGGCGTAGGCGCCGCTGGCGCCGCCGGCGAGGGAAGTTGCGGCACCGACGCCGGAGGCCGCTGCGCGGACCGCCGCGATCCCGCCCGTGCCGGCCAATGTCACGACACCAGCAGCGGCACCGCCCGCTGCGGCGGCACTGCCAAGGCCAAGCTGCGGCGCACCGGAGGTGATGCCGGCCGCGAGGCGGTTCGCGGAGAACGCAAGACCGGCAATGGTCATGGATGCAAGCAGGATGGTGAGCGCGTCCTGCAGCGACAGTACCGCCGACGGATTGCTCGGCAGGATCTGACTGAACAACTGGGTGCCGATGCCAGTCACCACGGCAAACACCAGAACGCGGACGCCGGAGGTGACGATCTGGCCGAGCACCGGCTCGGCGATGAAGGCGGTGCCACGCCAGAGGGCGAACGGGACGAGAATGAAGCCTTTCAGAGTCGTGAGCTTGAATTCGATGATCGCCAGAAACAGCAGGATTGCCAGCACGAAGAAGCCGAGCAGCGTGACGATCCAGGAGAGGCCCATGACCAGGATCTCGCCGAGGTTCCAGAAAATGTTCGGAAACCCGGCGAGGCGCTGGATCTGCGAGAGCAGCACGTCGGCACCTTGCACGCCGGCTTGGGCGAGCAGGCCGGGATGGAGGAAGTCGGCATAGGACAGAGTGGAGCCGGTGGCTTTGAGGCCGAGTCCAGCGAAGCTCTCAAAAACAATTGCCGTTAGGGACTGCCACTGGTTGAGTATGAATGCGAAGAATCCGACATACAAAATCTTCTTCGCGAAGGCCTGAATGACATTGTCATCGCCAAGAGCCCAGGCCAGACCAGCCAGAGTGGCATCGATACCAATCAGAACGGTGACGAGAAATCCAACGTCCGGTGATATCAAACCGAAGCCGCTATCGATGTAACGGCTGAAGACATTCAGGAAATGGTCAATGATGGATGTGTTGCTACCCATTTGGGGGCGCCCCTGGCGAGGGCTTGCCGAATGTCGATTTTTTCTGCCCCGGTGTCACGGGTGATACATAAGCAGGTGTGCCCGGGAAAATGTTCACTGGCTTCTTGGTGTAGGTCGGCGCCTTCCCAAAGAACTGCTTGCTCTGCGCCTGCCACGCAGTATGGCAGCGCGCATCGTCATTGGCCGCCATGCCGAGTTGCTTGCAACGATCGAGCTCGGCCGTGAGCATTTTTGGGTTGGCGACCAATTGATCGATCGTCGGGACGCTGGCCCGTGCCGGCGCAGATGTGCCGACAACGTCGATGACGATAAATGAAATGGCGACAAGGGATTTGGTGTTCATGGTGCTGATCCTCCGAACAGATTGACCGGAGCAAAAGTATAGCCGACGCCGTTGCCATAAAAGCGTTGCCATTCCGCCTGCGCGGCCGACTGGACCTCCGCGTTTTGCATGGCATTCGCGGCCTGGGCGCGTGCATCGGCGGCGATCAGATCTTGCGTCGCGGAAAGCTGGCGCGATTGCAGGGCGAGCAGCTGATTGCTGGATTGGATCGCCTGTAGAGCACCAACCGCGCCCTGGCTTTCGGTGACCAAGGATGAAAGATCGGCTTGATCGGTGGGGATCGCGGCGACGATCTGGCTTTGTACGTCCATCGTGTGCTGAAAGGTATTGATCGAGGCCTGCCAGCGCGCATTGGCATCGGCCAGCAGGCCGGCCTGGGTAACATTGCCCTGGAAACCGGATGACTGGTAGTCCGGATAGAGGGTGCGGAACTGCTGCTGCACCTGCTGGACGGTGTAGGCAAGACTTTGGGCCTGCCCCATCAGCTGGTTGATCTGCCCCATCGAGGATTGCAGCTGGGAAAGCACGGAGAACGGCAACGATGTGAGATTACGCGCCTGGTTCTCCAACATCGAAATGCCCTGCTGGAGCTGGGTAACCTGGTTGTTGACCTCGTCCAGCGTCCGCGCGGCGGTTAGCACGTTCTGGGTCAGGTTTGAGAAATCGATCACCGGGATGTCGGCTTGCGTCGAGATCGGGGCGGCGATCGCCAACAATCCGATCAAGGCCATGCCGATGATTTTCTGTTGGTGTTCGAGGTGGGTTAAGCGATTCATGATGGTACCTCCGTCGGGGGACCGGCGCGCGTTTTGGATGGGTGCTGCACTTCGACACCGTCGCTGAACGGGAGCTGCGGGTGCTGCAGGGTAGGCTCGACGCCGGCATCCAGTCGCAATCGATAGCGGGCTTTTGTACTGGGTTCGGATTGATCCAAAGCCACGGCGTGTGAGGGTGGTAGAAGCTCCGCAGCCCAAGCGAGACCGCGCTCACGCAGCCAACCCCCCGGAAAATCATCAGGTCCGTGGGTGGCCATTACCCGGTCGATCGCGGCGAGGTCTTCCGCCCGGCTGGCGCCGCAGAACGCCAGCGCGATGTCGCCGAGGCCGAGTTCGAACAGCCGGCAACCGGCGGCCGACTGGAACCAGTATTCGCGTTTGGGGACCGCGCGCGCGATGGTCTCGATCTGCCGGTCATTGAGGCCGAGACGCGCATAGGCATCCCGGCTCTCCGGCTCGATTGCGCGTGCATTTGGCAGGAAGATGCGCGACAGGCAGCTTTCGATCACCGCAGGGGCGACCGGCGAGCGCGTGATATCGGCAAGGCTCTGGGTCGAGAACAGCACCGAGGCATTCTTGCGCCGGAGCGTCTTGAGCCATTCACGCAGTTTTGGCGCAAAGACCGGATCATCGAGGGCGAACCACGCCTCGTCGACCGCGATCAGGGTCGGCCGGCCGTCGAGCCCGGCTTCAATCCGGTGGAACAGATAGGTTAGCACGGCGCGCGCCGCGTGTTTTGCGCCGAGCAGATCCTCGGTCTCGAAGGCGAGTACGTCGGTGGTGCCGATGCTCTCCTGCTCGGCATCGAGCAGCCGGCCGAACGGCCCGGCGATCGTATAGGGCTCCAGCGCCGCCTTGAGCCGGTTCGCCTGCAACAACGCGGCAAAACCCGACAAGGTGCGCTCCGGCCATGGCGCCGTCGCCAGCGAACCGAGCGCTGACCAGATGGCACCGCGAACCTCGGGCGTGAGTTCGATGCTCTCCTGGACGAACAGGGTGGCGATCCAGTCCGCTGCCCAGGCCCGCTCGGCGGCATCATCGATCCGCGCCAGCGGCTGGAAGGCGACGGCGTGATCATGCTGGTGCGAGACATCACCGCCAAGCGCGAGATCGTGGAATGCCCCGCCCATGCCAAGCACGGTCGCCTTCGAGGATCGTCCCTTGTCGAAGATCACCGCACGCGCACCGGGATAGCGGCGGAATTGCAGCGCGATCAGCGCCAGAAGTACGCTCTTGCCGGCCCCGGTGGGGCCGACGATCAGCGCGTGGCCGACATCGCCCTGGTGCAGCACGAGGCGGAATGGCGTCGATCCGGCGGTATGGGCGATCAGCAGCGGCGGGCCATTAAGATGGGCATTGCGCTCCGGGCCGGCCCAGACCGCCGAGAGCGGCAGCAGGTGGACGAGGTTGAGCGAGGAGACCAGCGGCTGGCGGATATTGGCGTAGCACTGGCCGGGCAGGCTGCCGAGCCAGGCTTCCACCGCGTTCAGGGTTTCTTCGACGGCGACGAAACCCTGCGATCGGACCGCGCGGCCGATCTGGCGGATTTTATCGGCGACGGTCGCTTCGTCAGTATCCCAGACCGTCACCGTGGCGGTGAAATAGCCGAAGCTGACCGCATCGGAGCCGAGTTCCTGGAGTGCGAGATCGGCATCGAGCGATTGGTTCTCGGCGTCGGTATCGACCAGCCGGGTCTCCTGCTGCCAGATCACCTCGCGCAGCAGGGCGGCGATGCCCTTGCGTTTAGCCCACCAGTGCCGGCGCTTCTTGCCCAGCTCTTTCTGCGCCTCGGGTTTTTCCAAGGGAAGCCAGCGCGCGACCCAGCGATATTCGAGGGGTAGGCGATTGAGGTCATCGAGCAATCCCGGCCAGGTCCGGTCCGGCAGGCCGCGTAGCGTGATCGTGCGGAGATGGCAGCGCCCCAGCATCGGCGCGACGCCGGGCGTCAAATCGCAGTCCGGCAACAGCCCGTCGAGATAGAACGGCACCTCCGGCACCGTGACCGGATGATGCCCATTGGTCGAGATCGTGTCATGTAGATAGGCCAATGTCTCGGCGTCATCCAGCCAGGCGCAATCCGGCATGAGGGAGGCCAGCAGGTCGAGCACACGGTCGGATTCGGCGACGAACCCGTCCAGAATGCCGCGCCAGTCGATCTCGCTGGACTCGCCCTGGCCTCGCCTGGGGCCGTGTGCCTCGTCTTGGTTTTGATCTTGGTCTTGCCTTTGCGCTCGGCTTCGGGGGCGTCGTTGTCGCTGATCGGGTCGATGGCCCCGCTCGTAGAGCAGTCGGTTGGTCCGCTCGGCGCGTTCCGGCGGCGCGAGATAGCAGAACGTCAGATAATACCGGCTCTCGAAATGTGCCCCTTCCTCCTCGAAGCCGTGCCGGCGTTCCTCGTCGACCAGCCACGACACCGGATCGGGGAACGGGCTCGCCGGATAGCCCGGAGCGGCGGATCTTGCAGCCTCGACGAAGATCGCCCAGCCCTCACCCAGGCGCTTGAGGGCATTGTTGACCCGCGCGGTCACCGCGATCAATTCGGCCGCGGTGCTGGAATCGAGATCAGGCCCGCGGAATTGCGCGGTGCGCTGGAGCGCACCGTCCTTGTTCAGCACGATGCCCGGACCGACCAGCCCCGCCCAGGGCAGAAAATCGGCAAGCTCCCGGCGCCTGGTACGATATTCCCGAAGATCGAGCATCTTCCGTTCCGCTCCTGATCAAATGTCGAGATGATGGCGGGCGGCACGCAGATGCCGCGCGAACACCGGCCCGAATTGCGGGTCTTGCCGGGTCAGGAACAACGCTGCCGTATGGCCGATCAGATAGATCGCGATCCCGGCCAGCCAGAGTTGCAGCCCGAGGCCGATCGCTGCCGCCAGCGTGCCGAGCGCGATCGCCATGCCGCGCGGGATGCCCGCGAGCAGGATCGGCTCGGTGAGGCTTCGATGCAGCGGCACCGACCAGCCGGGGATGTCTGCCAGGTTGCTCATCCGACCAGCGCTCCGCCGGAGAAGTTGAAGAAGGTCAGGAAGAAGCTTGCGGCGGCAAAAGCGATCGACAGGCCGAACACGATCTGGATCAGCCGGCGCATGCCGCCGGAGCTTTCGCCGAAGGCGAGGCCGAGGCCGGTGCCGATGATGATCAGCACGGCGATGATCTTTGCCACCGGCCCCTCGATCGAATTCAGGATCTGTTGGAGCGGCTGCTCCCATGGCATGTTGGACCCGGCCGCCAGGGCGGAAGCCGGCCACAGCATCGCGCCCGCCAGAATGGCGACCAGCTTCGGCTGCCAGGGATAAACAGGAGTCTCCAGGCGCTTTGAAGGTCTGGGCGATTTCGGCATCTTGAGCGGTTCAGACGTTTCGAGCGTCTTGTGCGACTTGCGTGTCATGGTTGGCTTCCGGTTTGGAGGAGAAAAACATTGGAGTCGGGTACGGACCCGATCTCGGTGAGCACGTAGTCGCCGGCGGTGAGCGTCTTGGCGACCTGCCAGATGCCGGCGAGACGGCGGTGCCGGCCGCGTCCCTGCAGAACGGCGATCAGATCGATGGTTTCGGCGATCAGCGGGCGCGGCACGTTGACCACCGCCTCCTGGATGAGCTGTTCCAGCCGGCGCAGCGCGCCGAGCGCCGAGCCGGCGTGAATCGTACCGATCCCGCCGGGATGGCCGGTACCCCAGGCCTTCAGCAGGTCGAGCGCCTCTGCTCCGCGGACTTCGCCGATCGGAATCCGATCGGGCCGCAGACGCAGGCTGGAACGGACCAGATCGGCGAGCGAACAGACGCCATCCTTGGTCCGGAGCGACACCAGGTTCGGCGCTTCGACCTGGAGTTCGCGCGTGTCCTCGATGATCACGACACGATCACCGGTGGCAGCGACCTCCCTGAGCAGCGCGTTGGCGAGCGTGGTCTTGCCGGTCGAGGTGCCTCCAGTGACCAGAATGTTCCAGCGTTCGGTGATAGCGGTGCGCAGCAGGGCTGCCTGACTGGGCAACATGATCCCGGCTGCGACATAATCGTCGAGCGAGAATACCGCGATCGCTGGTTTGCGGATGGCGAAGGCGGGACCGGTCACGATCGGCGGCAACAGACCCTCGAAGCGTTCGCCGGTCTCGGGCAGTTCAGCCGAGATGCGCGGGTTACGGGCATGGGCCTCGAGCCCGACATGATGGGCCACCAGGCGGAGGATCCGCTCGCCATCGGAGGGCTGCATGATCAGGCCGGTATCGGCGAGGCCGGCACCGAGCCGGTCCACCCAGAGCTTGCCGTCCGGATTGAGCATCACCTCGACGATCTCCGGGTCCGCCAACAGCGCAGCAATGGCCGGACCCAGAGCGGTCCGCAGCATCCGCACCGAGCGGGAAAGCAGGACCCCTGCCCCGTCAGGTGCCAACATTTTTATCCTCCATCCCGGCGAGGGTCGCGTCATGTGCTAATACCGCGTCGTCCATGTCGCTGCCGCCGGCGCTGGCACCGGTGCTGGTGTCGGCCGCGGCGTTGTCCCGTCCGTTGAATTCGGGAGTAATTTCTTTGCTGATCTCGCGGACCAGGGAGTCCCCGCGCTGGAGCCGCCGGCCCAGGGTCTCGATAAACCCTTTGTAGCGGCTCGAACCACGGGCCTTAGCGGCATCCTGCTGGTCCGGCGGGATCGGTGGCGAGGCTGACAGCCAGAACCGCACGAACTGCGCCTGCACCTCGATGGCGATGGTCAGATCGCGCTCGATCCGCTCCAGCTGTCGCGACAGGCGATCCAGCCGGCGGACAAAGGCGGCTTCGCGGCGATCCAGCGCATCGGGGGAGAGAAACGCCATGACCGCCGCCTCAACCAGTTGCGAACGATGGATGCCCTGGCGCAGCGCAAAACTGGTGAGCTGGTCGGCGAGTTTGGGATCGAAGTAGCAGTTCAGGCGGCTCTTCATGATCTACATGCTCAGTCCCAGGCCGTCGTCCTGATCCATCGCGGCGGCACGCACGGTCTGGCGCTGCATCGCTGCAAGGGTCCGCTGGCGCTGCGGTTCGTCATCCGGGTCATCTTCCGGGAAATCGAATTCGTGCGCCGGCGCGCGTGTCGGCACGACGGATTCATGCTCCGGGAGCTCGGGTTCCTGGCGGATGCCGCCATTGGCGGGATCGGCAGGTGGTTCGTCGGCATTGCTGCATTCGATACCGGGGGTTCCGATCGCAGCAATACCGGTCCAGTCGTCGCCGTGCGCTGGCGGGCAATCACCATATCCGTCTGCCGACAGCACCGGCGCGGGCAGCATCCGGTCCCGAAAGCACCTCTCCTCGTAGTAGCGCAGCTTCTTGGCCCGGATCGGCGGCAGGCCGGCGATCATGATGATCTCGTCGGTCGGCGGGAGCTGCATCACCTCACCCGGCGTCAATAGTGGGCGGGCGGTCTCCTGGCGGCTGACCATCAGATGCGACAGCCACGGCGCCAGCCGATGGCCGGCATAGTTCTTCATCGCCCGAAGTTCGGTGGCGGTGCCGAGCGCGTCGGAAACACGTTTGGCGGTGCGCTCGTCGTTGGTCGCAAAGCAGACCCGGACATGGCAATTGTCCAGGATCGCATCGTGCTCGCCATAGGCTTTCTGGATCTGGTTAAGCGACTGCGCGATCAGAAAGGCACGAATCCCGTAACCGGCCATGAAGGCGAGCGTGGATTCGAAGAAGTCCAACCGTCCCAGCGCCGGGAATTCGTCGAGCATCAACAGCAACCGCGATGAGTTTGCAGCGGTGGCGCGACGAACAGAATCATCCAGCGTCTCGGTGAGGCGACGGCCGATCTGGTTGAGCACGAGCCGGATCAGTGGCTTGGTGCGCGAGATATCCGAGGGTGGCACGACGAGGTAGAGCGAGACCGGCCGATCCGCCGAAGCCAGATCGGCAATTCGCCAATCGGAATGCGAGGTGACCTTCGCCACCACCGGATCGCGGTAGAGGCCGAGGAACGACATCGCCGTGCTCAGCACGCCCGAGCGCTCGTTCTCGGATTTGTTCAGGAGTTCGCGGGCCGATTGCGCAATGACCGGATGAACGCCGGATGCACCGAGATGACGCGTGGTCATCATCGCGCGCAGGGTGCGCTCGATCGGCCGCGTCGGGTCGGAGAGGAAGGTGGCGACACCGGCCAGGGTCTTGTCCGGCTCGGCGTAGAGCACGTGCAGGATCGCACCGACCAGCAGCGAATGACTGGTCTTCTCCCAGTGGTTGCGCCGTTCCAGCGCGCCTTCGGGGTCGACCAGCACATCGGCGATATTCTGGACGTCGCGCACCTCCCACTCGCTACGGCGGACTTCGAGCAGCGGGTTGTAGGCGGCGGAATGCGGGTTGGTCGGGTCGAATAGCAGGCAATGGCTGAACTGGGCGCGCCAGCCGGCGGTCAGGGTCCAGTTCTCGCCCTTGATATCGTGAACGATGACGCTCCCGGTCCATGACAGCAGCGTCGGCACCACGAGGCCGACGCCTTTGCCCGAACGCGTCGGCGCAAAACACAGCACGTGCTCCGGCCCATCGTGGCGCAGGGCATCGGGGCCAATCCGCCCGAGTTGGACGCCGGTGCCCCCGAACAACCCGGCGGCGGCAATGTCGCGCTTGGTCGCCCAGCGCGCGGAGCCATAGGTGGTGACGCGGTGGGATTGCCGAGCGCGGAGCAGCGATGCCCCGATCGCTAGCAACGCTGCACCTAAACCGCCCACGGACGCGATGACCGCGCCTTTGGCGAAAACCCCGGGCGCATAGGCGTCAAAATGATACCACCAGGCGAAGAACAGTTGCGGCTGGTAGAGCCGGATGGACCCGAGACTGGCCCACGTTGGGCCGAGCGCCGGCTGGAAGCCAAGCTGCCAGGCGGTCCACTCCGTCGCCGCCCAACAGCCGAGCAGCACCATCGCGAGTGCGCCCAGCATCTGGCCCCAGAGAATTTTTGTCCCGCTCATCAATCCCGCTCACGAATAAGAACGGGCATAGATAGAGAACCTAAAAATCAGCCACGCAACAAGAAAGTTACGTCATCGTAGAGGATCGAAGGAATAGAAATGTTCGGCGGCCACAATCGAGAATGGCCACATGTCCTTCGATGGAACTGCGCGCACTTGTGCCCATCGTACTGGCCCGTCGGCGTCCGATTCCTCTTTCGGTTGCGATGCCGCTAGAGCAGAATCCCATCATTCTGGATCGTATCCTTCCGCGGCGAACATGTTGGCGCACTCTGCGGGTGTGATGAGGTCAACGAGGCGTCCGATGGCGGACCATAATGTATCGACGGTGCGGGCGGCTTCCTTGCGCAGCAGCGTTTTGAGCTTGGCGAAGGCGTTTTCGATCGGGTTGAAGTCTGGGCTGTAGGGCGGCAGATATCGTAACTCGGCACCGGCGGCCTGGATCAGAGCCTTCACGCGCGGCCCCTTGTGGCTGGACAGGTTGTCCATGACCACGACGTCGCCCACGCGAAGCTCGGGAATGAGGACGTACTCAACCCAGGTCTCGAAGACGTCGCGGTCGACGGCGCCGTCGATCACGAACGGGGCGACGATACCGCTGTTGCGCAGACCGGTGATTACGGTGGTGGTTTTCCAATGGCCGTGCGGCACGCTCATCCGCAAACGCTCGCCGCGTGGACAGCGGCCGTAGCGCCGCGCCATGTTGGTGCTGCCCTCCGCAGCAATTCCACGCGCTTCGCACGCGGAACCTTGCGCTGCTCCGCCCAGGTTTCATCGACGAAGACCAACCGATCGGGATCGAGGTCGATCTGCGCATCGAACCAGACCTCGCGCGCGCTCAGCACATCGGGACGGGCCTGCTCGGCGGCATGGGCGGTCTTTTTTTGCGCGTCAGCCCGTGCCGGGCAAAGAAGCGCCACAGCGTGCCGTAGCCGAAACGCAGTCCCTGCTCAGCAAGTACGCCCCGCAACTCCTCGATCGCCATGTCCCGGCGGGCCTCGAAGGTGCGCAGAATCATGCCAGCATGTGCTTCGATCGCCGCGCTACGCCGGTCGCCTCCCAACGGCCCGGGCCGAAGATCGCCGGATTGCCGCTCCAGCGCACGCCAGCGGCTGATGCTGGCGGCACTCACCTTGAAACGCGCCGCCGCCACGCGGTGGCTCAATCCCTCATCCCTCACGGCAGCTATCACCCGTTGCCGCAAATCCAGCGAAAGCGCTTTCGACATTTCTGCCGGCCTCCCGCTCCGGCAGAAAGCTTGAATCAGAAAACAACTGATTCGGGAATCATCCGCGATTCGCTCAGTTCGGATAGCGTTCTAGGCCATACGAAGCGATTGAGAGGAATTAAGCATGGCGATACCGGACAGTCAGACCGAGCACGGCGCAGCCTCTGCTTCGCGCAGGACCACCCCAGTCGCGGCACTCGCGGCACTCGGCATCGTCTATGGCGATCTGGGTACCAGCCCGCTTTATACGATGCAGACCGTGATCAGCGATGCGGGTGGTCCGTCGATCCGAAACTGGCGCTCGGCGTTCTGTCACTGATTTTCTGGACGCTGATCATCACGATTTCGATCAAATATTGTGTCTTCGTAATGCGGGCCGATAATCATGGCGAAGGCGGCATTCTGGCGCTGATGTCGCTGATCGGCCGCAACAATACCGAACGCGGGCGCATCCTGGTGATTTGCGGCCTGTTCGGTGCTGCGCTGATCTATGGCGACGGTATCATCACGCCTGCAATCTCAGTGCTCAGCGCGCTTGAAGGGGTCGATGTCGCGACTGCTGCGCTAAAACCCTACATCATGCCGCTGGCGGTGATTATCCTGCTGGCGCTGTTTGCCTCTCAGCATTGTCGGCATAGATCGCCTCTGGAATGCCTTGCAGCACCAGGCCGCTTTCGTCGGATTTCGCGGTCATTACATTGAACAGGAAGCGCAGCGCGGCTTCGACATCCTCGCCATAAACGCAGCGATATTCCTGATAGACGACACCAGACCGGTCATCGACGATGCTGTAGAGCATCAGCGTCGGTGCGCCCCGACCCGCCTCCGCCCAGAGCGGCCGCGGCACATGCTTAAGATCGGACGGGCTGAGGTCGAACTGCCAGAGATCATTCGACCGCTCAGCCTGGAAACGCACGGCGACCGGCCCTCGGCTGATGCGGGCCTGATCGTAACCCCATTGCCGCAGGTAACGGTCAGCCGTGGGGCGCGACAGAGTTTTGGTCGGCAGCCGGATCAATCCGTCCGGTGTCTCAGCGCCGTATTCCTCCAGAAGTTGGATGGCCCGGCCGGTCGAGAGATGATGCCCCTATCTTGTTGGTGGTGTGCAGCTTGAGCGCGGCAATGATTTCGCACCAGCGTTCCAACTCGGCGATCGGCACCTTGCGGGGCCGGCCGCGATCAGCGCGGCGAATGGGACGCGGGCGATGCAGGGTGCGCAACTGGCGATACAGCGTGGTTGTCGACACGCCGTAGAGTGCCGCGGCCTGCTTGATCACGTCCGCCCGATCAGGCATCGTGTCGAGCCGGCGTCGCAGACCGACCAGGCTCTCTGGCGGCACCGAAAGGCGACCGCCGGTTACCATCATCCGGCTTCCAGCGCCCGATAGACGGAAGCCCGCCCGATGCCGAGCTTGCGGGCGATCGCCGTGGGTCCAAGACCAAATTCCTTCAGCCGCTTGACCTCAGCGACATCGATGCTGGGCTTGCGTCCCCGATAGACGCCCCGCGCCTTGGCCGCCGATATGCCCTCCAACTGCCGCTCGCGACGCAGATTGGTCTCGAACTCGGCGAATACGCCGAGCATGTCCAGAAATGCCTTACCGGCCGCCGTGCCGGTATCCACGGGCTGTTCAGTGGCGCGTAGCGCGACCCCTTTGGCCTTCAGCTCGTGAACGATATCCTGAAGGTCCTTCATCGACCGCGCCAGTCGATCGATCCGAGTCACCACCAGCGTATCGCCGGCGTTAAGGAAGTCGAGCAGAAGGGCGAGTTCCGTACGGCCGTCACGGCGCGAACCGCTCGCTTTCTCGGCGCGGATCACCTGGCAGCCCGCCGCACGCAGGGCGCGCTACTGAATCGTGAGATCCTGGTCAATCGTGCTGACGCGGGCATAGCCATAAGCGGTCATGAAGTGTCTCGCGAGGCTCCAGACGGCTTCACGTTATCGTATCAAAATGCTGGAAATAATCCTATTGATGCTGAAAAACTGTCTCAGATGGTAGTGTCGCTGGGGTTTACCCGAAAACGACACCTCAACTGCCTGATGCATCTCCTGGATTTAGCTAGGTCGGCTGATACTGCCGAAACTCACGTCGGATTTTTCGTTGCACGATATCGAATTACCCCTCTTGACTCCGTACCACTGTACGGACGCCATATTGGCCGCGAGGTGGAAAGATGAGAGCAAACCTGACCATTGGAAACGCCGCACGTGAGGCGGGCGTCGGAGTCGAGACGATCCGGTTCTACGAGCGGCAGCATCTTGTTCGACAACCGCCGAAGCCGGCTGGTTCAGGGATGCGGCACTATCCTGCCGAGACGATCGAACGCATCCGGTTCATCAAGGAAGCCCAAGAGCTCGGGTTTTCGCTACGAGAGATCCACGAACTTCTGGCGTTGCGAGCCGATCCCGACACCGATTGCGCCGAAGTCCAGAAGCAGGCCACCACGAAGCTCGCCGAAGTG
Organism: Acidiphilium sp. PM; assembly: GCF_000219295.1. NCBI lineage: Bacteria > Pseudomonadati > Pseudomonadota > Alphaproteobacteria > Acetobacterales > Acidocellaceae > Acidiphilium > Acidiphilium sp. PM. The sequence goes on along the minus strand of NZ_AFPR01000513.1, from coordinate 70,325 downwards.
CAGCGGAAAATCCAGCGGCTCCATGACATCGGCGCTGCGTTGGAGCGTCTGATTGCGGCTTGCCCTGGGCAGGGTGGTTTGCAGGGGTGCTCGATCATGGCCGCGCTGACACCGCCTTGCTGTGGCGGTCGTTCGGAGAACAAGGCGTCGCCCGCCACCAACAGGACCGCCCTCAACAAGGAAAGAGAAGACCAATGAAGAACACGATTTTCAAGATCGAGGGGCTGCGCTGCGACGGGTGCGCCAGCACCGTCAAAGCCCTGGTGGAAAAGGAACCGGGCGTTAAGGTGGCTACCGCCTCGTTCAAGGATGGCGAAGCGCGGATCCTGTATGATCCGGAGACTGTTACGGAAGATCGGCTTGCGGCGATCATCGAACGCCCCGGTTACCGAGTAACTGCACGGCTATGAGCCCTGATTTCGTCACCGCGACGATTCTTCTGCCGATCGGTCTCGGGCTGTTTGGCTTTATCGAGCCCTGCACGCTGGGCACCACGCTGGTCTTCATCGGATTTCTGGAAAACAAAAGCCCCAGAAACAAGCTTGTCCAAACGGTCGGGTTTGCCTTGTCGCGCGCCGTGACGATCGGCTTGTTCGGCCTGCTTGCAGCGTTCCTGGGAAGTCTGTTCCTGGGTGTGCAAAAGGACATCTGGATTGCCCTGGGCAGCCTTTATGCCATCCTCGGCTTGCTTGTTCTAACCGGCTACGCCGGCCGTCTGATGGTCTCAGTCGGTCCCAGCTTCTCCCGTCTGTCCAACATGCGCGGATCGGCTGGTCTGGGCGTACTGTTCGGTTTCAATATCCCTGCCTGCGCCGCCCCTCTTATCCTGGCGCTTCTGGGTACCGCCGCAGCGAGCAGTGCGGACGGCAGACCGCTTGTCAAAGGATTTCTCTCACTCGCACTGTTCGGCTTGGCGTTGTCATTGCCGCTTGTCGTCGCGGTTCTGTTTGCGCCGGCGCGCCGGGCGATCGACTGGCTTGGCCGTTTTTCGCGCCGGATGCCGACGATCGCGGGGTTGGTGCTGATTGCCCTTGGCCTCTGGTCGATCCGTTACGGTTTGTTCGTTTCGATCCACCAACCAATGCCGGGCATGTGAATGCCGAGAATGAAAGGATAGACCATGTCCGAAACAATTGCCGCTGAAGCGTTCTGGACCGAAGAACCGTCCAACCGGCCGGATCGGCGCAAAATCCGCGCCCGCATCGGTGGACTGCACTGCTCGCTCTGCACTGGCACCATCGAGAAGGCGCTTGGGCGACAGCCGGGCGTCGATAAGGTCGCGGTCAGCCTTACCCACGAGCAGGCCCTCATCGAATATGATCCAAGCATCGCCAGGCCCGGCCAACTGCTCCAGATATTGCGCGACATCGGCTACACGATTTCGGACCCGCGCAAATTGCGTCCGTTCGATGACGAGGAGCGCGATCTGGTCCGCGAAAGCCGGCGTTTCGTGATGGCGGCGGCCTTGAGCGTGGCCGCCATCCCGATCATCGCGAATCCCGCAAGCGGTTGGCTCGGCGCGCTCCCCGCTCTGGTCTGCCTCAGTCTTGGCGGACTCGTATTCCTCGTCCTCCGATCGAACGGCCTATGGGCAGCGATCGGCGGAGCCGGTAGCCTCGCCGTCATGGCGCTGACTTTGCTTTATCTCAATCTGGAAGGCTACCTCACGCGAGCCGGACCATGGATCGTCGGCACTCTGGCCCTGACCCTGGTGTTCGGCGTGGCTAGGCATATCCTGCTGATGGCCTTCCAGGCATTGCGGCGCGGCATTCTCAATCAGCATGTCCTGCTCGAAATCGGCGCCTTTGCGGGCATGGCCGGGGGCATCATCGGCATGGTCCTGAACCGGCCGGGCTATCCCACCGCGCAGTTTTTCGCCGTGGCGGTGATGGTCACGACCTACCATATCTTCTCCGAGTGGCTGTCGCTCATCGTCAAGACGCGTAGTTCGCAGGCGGTCAAGAAGCTGCTCAACCTCCAACCCGAAACCGCCCGCATCGTGCGCGGTGGCATCGAAATGGACGTTCCGCTCGCGGACGTGAAGGTCGGTGACCGGGTCCGGGTCCGCCCTGGCGAGCGTGTGCCGGTGGATGGTGTTGTCGTGAGCGGCCGGTCTGGGGTTGACCAGTCACTGGTGACCGGCGAGGCGATCCCTGTCGAGATGACAGAGGGTGCCGCGGTCATCGGCGGCTCGATCAATGGCACCGGTACGCTGCTGGTGGCGGTCACGGCGGTCGGCGACGGTAGCTTTCTGCAAAGGATCGTCCGTGAGGTGGAAGACGCACGCGCGCTGAAACCCGGCATCCTCCACCTCGTTGACCGGGTCCTGCGCGTCTACACGCCAACCGTGCTGCTGATCGCCACGCTCGCCGTCATTTTCTGGCTGGTTGGCTCATGGCTCGCCACCGGGCATGTCGATATCGAGCGTGCGGTGTTCGCGGGTCTCAGCGTGCTGGTGATGGGGTATCCGTGCGCGCTCGGTATTTCGGCACCGCTCTCCATTGTTCGTGGAGCCGGGGATGCTGCTGGGCGGGGCATTCTGATGCGCACCGGCGAAGCGTTCCAGGGTTATCGGCTGGCGACCAAAATCGTGCTCGACAAGACCGGCACCCTCACGGCAGGTCGTCCGGTCCTGCGGGAGGTCGAAGTGATCGAAGAGCGAGAGGACAACCTTCTTGCCCTGGCCGCGGCGGCCGAAGCGTCATCCGAGCATCCGCTTGCCCAAGCCGTGGTGAACGCAGCGTTCGAGCATGGCGTCGTCCCGCCCGAGGTCGAATCTTTCGAGGCGATCCCCGGCAAGGGCGTGATCGCGCGGATCAAAGGCGATGACGTTCTGGTGGGCAGCCCGCGCTTTCTGAGCGAGCACGGCGTTGATCTGTCCCGTCTCGCCGAACGGATCGACGCCCTGGAAGCGGTAGGGCGAACCGTGATCGCGGTGAGCCGGAACGGCCGCGCGCTGGGGGCGCTGGCCCTGGGTGACACACTGCGTCCCGATGCGGCCCGCGCGGTCGCTTCCTTGCGCAAAGCGGGGATGGTGCCCGTCATGGTCACCGGCGATAATGAACGCGCGGCACGGCATGTCGCCCTGGAAGTGGGGATCGATGAGGTGCGTGCTGGTGTCCTGCCCCATGAGAAAGCGGAAATCGTGCGCAGCCTTCAGGCCGACGGCAGCCGGGTTGCAATGGTCGGCGACGGGATCAACGACGCGCCCGCGCTGATGCAAGCCGACATTGGCATCGCGATGGGCGGGGGCACCGACATCGCCATCGAGTCCGCCGACATCATCATCCTGTCGAACCGCCTGGGCGCGCTCCCGGTGGCGCGGGAGATCAGCCGCCACAGCTATGGCAAGCTGCTACAGAACGTCGCCCTTGCCTTCGTCTTCAACGGTGCCGGCATCCCGCTGGCCGCGACCGGCCTTGTCCAGCCGGTGTGGGCGATGGTCGCGATGGCGGTGAGCGTGACTGCGATCTTCGTCAACTCGCTCGGAGGAAACCCGAGGCTGTTCTTCGACGCGGTCGCGAGCGTCGGCCATTCCGCGGAAACCGCGGTCGCGCCGAGTGCGGCGTGAGCAGGACAGGATGAACAGAACATCCCCAGGTGCGGTGTCCGAGGTCCATTTGGGCGCACAAATCGAGCGTGAGCACCTCCTGCGAGTGCTCGCGCTGGCAACCTTCATCATCTTCTTCCAGGCGTTCATGGTGGCGCCGATCATTCCGCAGCTTGGCCTTGCTTTCGGCGCGTCTGTCAGAACCGTCGGCCTGATCGTGCCCGCCTACCTGATCCCCTATGGAATCGCGACGTTGGCCTACGGCCTGCTCGCGGACCGGCTCGGCATCCGCTCCCTCATGTTCACGTCGCTCGCCGCCTTCGCGGTGCTCACGGTTCTGACCGCGACCGCGCATTCCGTCGCGGCGCTGGCGACATGGCGCGTGCTGACCGGTCTCGGTGCGAGCGGGGTTGTGCCGCTCGCGCTCGTTCTCGTCGGTGGTATGTTCCCCTACGAGCAAAGAGGCCGGCCGCTTGGCTGGCTGTTCGGCGCCATGGCTGGAGGTATGGCCTTCGGCTCGACTTTTGGTGCTGTGCTGGAGCCATATGTCGGATGGCGGGGGTTGTTTCTCCTCGTCGCTATCACCGGCGCGGGCGTCCTGCTCCTGCTGCTGCGCTACCGCGGCGTCATCGGGGCGCACCCACGTCAGGCGCTCGCGACCGTGGGCGATCTCTTCCGGGGCTACCGTGATCTGCTCAGCACTCCCCGAGGCCGCCGCACCTATGGCTATGTCCTGCTCAACTCCGTGTTCCAGTCCGGCGTATTCACCTGGCTCGGGGTGTACTTCCAACGCCGTTACCACCTCGGCCCGATCGGCATTGGTCTGGCACTGCTAGGCTACGGCGTTCCGGGCTTCTTGTTCGGCCCGGTGATCGGGCGGCTCGCAGATCGGCTGGGGCGTGGCCGCCTCATCCCGATCGGGCTCGCGCTTGGTGCCCTCGCAGCGGTAGCGCTAATCCTCGACCTGCCCCTCCTTGCCGCCGCCATTGCGGTCACGATCCTGTCGCTTGGCTACGACATGACGCAGCCGCTGTTTGCTGGCATCGTCACGTCGCTTGACAGCAAGCGTCCGGGGCAAGCCATGGGCCTCAACGTATTCTTTCTGTTTACTGGCTTTGGCCTTGGCAGCCTCCTTTTTGGCGAAATGCTCCACCTCGGCTTCGGGCCTACGCTGGAGGCCTTTGCCGCGGTAGAGGCGGTCGCAGCCTGGGCATCGAATGCGCTCTTCGGATCAGAGGTTCCGTCCGGCACGGCCAGAAATCTGAGCCAGAAGCCGCAAATCACGAAATGAGATCGATAAGGGCAACAGGCGCGTGCTCGCTGCCAATGAATGTGAGCGCCAACCTCTGATGTTGATCGCCGATCATTCAATTCGAGCATAGAAACAGATAATTTGAGCACAAAGGGGCGCCGACGATCACATAATTTGAGCAAAAATCAGCGATGAATTCGAGCATGGCTCTGGATGAAAGCGAGCAGCTACATCTATGGTTCGTTGCGAGACAGCAGCCGCCTATCCCCCTGCGACGTGGAAAAATCCCCAGCCCATGATGATCAGCATGACGCCGATATAGAGGCGCAGACCCCAGAACACGGCTTGCTGCCAGGGACGGAGGGCAACCCGCTCGATCGACATGAGCGGCATCAGCCACCCTTCGGTGTGCGCGATTGCGGCAATGTCGGCGCTGTCATGGACGGTGCAGTCGAGGTCGCGCTGGCTGGCCCTGGCCGTGCGCGGCACCGGTATCCGGCTAACGCTTTTCGAACGACGTGTTTCATTGGCGTTAAAACGATTGTCCTGGATCATGATGTGATGCTCCTGAGCGACGAAGTTTCAAAGGGCATAGGGAAACACGGTGGCGATGCCATAGAGGCCATTGCACGCGATCAGCATCACCATGACGCTGACCGAAAGGATGTTGCGGATCGGTGAATTCACGTGCTCGCCCAGCAATTCCCGATCGTTGAGCAGCATCAGCAGGAACAGCATGGCGGCCGGCATGAACACCGTCGCGACCACCTGGACGGTCAGGTTCAGGAACCCGACCGGCACGTGCGGCAGCATCAGAACCCCAGCAGCAATCGCGGTGCCGAGGATCGCCGGCGCGTAGAAATACAGCGACCGGCGTGGCGATATGTTGACCGAGCGGGGCACGTCGAGCGCCTCGCCGATCGCCCAGGCGGTGCTGGCGGTGATCACGATCGAGGCGATCAGGCCAGCTTCGAGCAGCCCGAGGGCGAAGACGGTCATGGCGCCATGACCGAGTTTTGATCCGATACCGGCGAGCACCGAATGATCACCCAGTGCTGCGGCGTTGGGCATGCCGTGCAGATACTGTCCCGAAATCACGATGATCGAGGTGGCGACAACGACCATGCCGATCACGCCGAGCATCAGATCACGCCTGCTCGCCCTGATGTCCTGCGGCAGAATGCCCTTATCGACCACACAGGATTGCTGGAAGAACAACTGCCAGGGCGCGATCGTGGTGCCGATATTCGCCGAAACCAGGATCAGGAATCCAGCCGAGAGCAACCCGCCCGGCAGCGCCCAACCGGTGCCGGCGAAGGTGCGGCCGATCGCACCCCAGTCCGGATGGGAGAACAGGGCGAGCGGCACGAACACCAAGTTGAACGCCGCGACGAACAAGGAAATGCGTTCCCAGGTATAGTATTTCAGGAACAACAGAATGCTCACAATAAAGGCGAAAGCGACGGGGATCGTCACCAGGTAGGGGACATGAAAAATCTCGCTCGCAACCCGGATGCCGATGAACTCGGTCATCAGCGTCAGAATGTTTGCGACCACGAGATCGATCAGGGAAAACGCGCCCCAAAAAGCCCCGTAGCGCTTCCAGATCATCTCGGCATGACCGCGGCGGGTCACGGCGCCGAGCCGGATCGTCATTTCCTGGACCAGATAGGCGATGAAGCCCAGCGGGATCATCAGCGGGATGAACAGGCTGAACCCGTAGGTGGCACCGGTTTGCGCATAGGTGATGACGCCACCGGCATCATTGTCGCCAAGCATGACCAGAAGGCCAGGGCCGACAAGCGCGAGGCCAAGGGCGATGCGGTTGCCCAGGCTGTGCTTGCCGGTGCGCAAACGCTGGATGCGCAGGCGATCGCGCAATCGCGCTTCCAGGCCATCGGGAAAGGTGATGCGGGCGGTTTCGGGTGAGACCAGAATATCGGTTTCGGCGGACATGGCATGTCTCCGTGATCGGCAAATGAGAGGCGGGAACGATGCGAAAGCTGACGGCAACCCGGACCGATGTCAGCCGGCCGGTTCGCCGCGTTCCTCGACCACCTTCCAATAGATCACGAGCTGCCCCGAACCATCGGGACGCCAGCAGGCGACAAGCCGACGGCGCGGTAATGCCCCGTCATTCGGCGCGGCGCTCCCGATCTGCGAAGACGGCCGATCCAATCGTTTTTTGCGGAAGATCATATCGATCCCTCCTCCTGGTCAGCATTGGCTGGAACCCGGGAGGGATGGGCTGGGTTCAACGCGTCGCGCGCATCACTCCAGCCGCGTATCCGGCCCGGGCAATCCTCCATCCCACGGTGAACCTGACAGCAAGCGAAAAGCGCTTACTATCGTCCTCCGAAGGCTGGCTGGTCGATCGCGGTTTCATGGGGTCCTTGGAAAAATAGGTTGATCAAAACCGCCGGAATTCGCGTTCCGCAGCTCGACGTGCCATATACCCCCTCGCAGTATATGGTCAAGAGGCGATGCAATACACTGACAAAGAAAAACGCAAGCTGGTAAACCGGCTCAGCCGCATCCGTGGCCAGGTGGAAGCCATGCAGACGGCGTTGGAGGATGATGCCCGATGCACGGCGCTGTTGCAGCAGGCGACGGCGTGCCGTGGCGCGCTGGAAGGGTTCATTGGCACGGTGATAGAGCATCACATCCGCCAGCACATCGTCGACCCGAGACAGGCGGAGACTGATCGCGCCCAGGCGGCCGAAGAACTAATCGGCGTGGTTCATTCCTACCTGACATGAGCCAGATCTCCGGCCCGTTGAAATGGGGGACAAATTTGCTACCTTTCATTGTATTATTGGATGGCGTTATCAATTTCTGTTGTGGTGATCAGCGATAAAATCATCCCATACACCGTATTTTCTGCACAAAACCTTTCTTTGCGTCTTATCAAATACAGAAATTCAGAAAATGCGAAGAATTCGGTACTATCGTGGAAAAGTAACCTTTGCTGAGAGACCGCCACTTGGGGAGTTCGATAGTTTGATGGTGCCGCCATGCGCCGTGATCACCGCCAGCGCGATGGCCAGCCCGAGACCGCTGCCGCCGGTCTCGCGGCTGCGTGACTGTTCGATCCGGTAGAATGGCTCGAAAACCTTAGCAAGCTCGAGCTCCGGGATGCCTGGTCCCGCGTCATCAATCGTCACTGTAGCGGTTTGCTGGTTGGTCCTGATCGTCACCGTCGCCGAGCCACCGTATTTAACAGCGTTATCGAGCAGATTGACCAACGCGCGTCGCAGCGCGGCAGGCTGGCAGCTGACGGCAACCGACGGCGACGGCTCCATGGATACTTTGAGGTCAGCGTCGGCCAGATCATCCACGATTGCGACCAGCAGAGCCGTCAGATCGAGGCGCCGGAACGGTTCGACCGCGGCGGCGTCGCGGGCGAAAGCCAGGGTCGCTTCGATCATCTGGTTCATTCCGGCGATGATCGCCAGCATGCGGTCGCGCTCGTCCGCCTGCGGTACATCCTCCACGCGCAGTTGCAACAAGGTAAGCGGGGTACGCAGATCGTGCGAGAGCGCCGCCAGCATGCGGGTGCGGCTTTCGACTAGGTGGCGCAGACGGGACTGCATCACATTGAACGCATGTGCCGCCAGACGCGTTTCGGTGGTTCCGGTTTCGGCAAGCGGCGAGGCCGCGACATCACGACCAAGCCGTTCGGCGGCGGCTGCCAATGTGCGCAGCGGTGCCGTGACCCGACGCACCGCCCAGATCGAGGCCGTAATCACGATCAGACCCATGGCGATCAGGGCGATCAGGAATGGCCAGGCGAGGCCGAAGCCGGTCGAGGGCAGGGCGACGGTGAAGATGAGCCATCGTCCGCCCGGAAGCATCACCGCTGCCCGCAGGGCGCGCCACGCGGACATACCCCCCATGCCGCAACAATCCCGCATCGGCCTATTCGACAGTGCATGCTGGTTCATCATCGGCATCATGCTGCGCTGTGCTGTCGGCACACGGTGAGACACGCTTCCGACTTGGACAGACAAGGAATTCGCGAGGTTCGCCGGCAACTGGCGCGACAGGAACGCCCGGATCGTCCGCGCGTCCGCCCCGATTGCGCGATGCTTCGCCCAATCGGGCCTATGCGGCACTATCGCGATCCGCAACGTCTCGCTGCTGGCCGCCTTGACGAGGGGACTTCGCCAGTTTTGCGGCAATTTGTCGATCAGCAATGTGAGGTTGACGATACGCTGGCTGGCCGCGTAGGCGCCCATCGCGCGCACCACGGCGGCTTGGTTGAAGGCCAGGATCGCGAAGCCTAGCAGTGCCGAAATCACCAGACTGGCCAGCGATACGACGACAGTCTGGCCGAACAAGGTGGCGGGCGCAAAACGTCGCATCAATCGCCGTGCAGCAGCGGTTCGACCGTCGGCGTGAACATATAGCCGCTGCCCCAGATGGTCTTGATCAGTTGTGGATCGGAAGCGTCCCGTTCGATCTTGCGGCGCAACCTGCTGATCTGGGTGTCGATGCTGCGGTCGAGCGGGGCCGCGTTGCGGCCACGCGCCAGATCGAGCAATTGCTCGCGGCTCAGCGAACGGCCTGATCGTTCCACCAGCACGACGAGCAGATCGAACTCGCCTGAACTCAGCGGCACGGCGATGCCGTCTTCGCCGAGCACTTCACGGCGTTCGATATCCAGCACCCAGCGATCGAAGCGGTATCGCAGGGTTCGCCGCGCCGCCGTGACGGCAAACGGGGCGCGGCGCAGAACCGCCCTGATCCGCGCGATCAGCTCGCGGCTGCCGAACGGCTTAGCCAGATAGTCATCAGCACCCATTTCCAGGCCGATCACCCGATCGACCTCGTCACCCTTGGCGGTGAGCATGATGATCGGCACTGGGCTGTCCGCGCGCACAGCGCGGCAGAGTGAAAGGCCATCCTCACCGGGCAGCATGAGGTCGAGCAGGATCAGGTCGATCCGCTGGTCGGCCAGCACCTTGCGCATGGCGCGCCCCTCAGCCGCGAGACTGACCCGGAAGCCCTCGCGTTGCAGCACGCGCTGCACCAGGTCACGGATTTCGCGATGGTCTTCGACGAGCAGGATATGCGGGGTGTCATTCACGCCGATGCTCTAGCCGGGTATGGTCGATCGCGCCGCAACAAAGATGTGTCAGCTTGTGCCAGATGGCGGGATCGACATGAATTGGCACAGCTTTGCCTCACGCGGACAATCTCCGGAGACATGTGATCCCTATATAGAGGCTGACCTAGTAACGGCTTGGAGTACGATATAATGATGGATTCTACCATGATGAATGGCTGGGGATGGGGCGTGATGGGCGGCTTCGGCCTGGTCATGATCCTGATCGTGATCCTCCTCGTGCTGGGAATCGTGGCACTTTTGAAATATCTCACCGCCGGCAGACGCGGCTGATTTGCCATGTCAGTTTCATTTGCCGGCATGCTCGATAACCGAACCGACTCACGATTTTGGAGGCACCATGATCGAAGCCCGTCCCTCGATTCAGGCATTTTTCGACGAGCCGACCCATACGGTGAGTTATCTGATTGCCGATCCGGCAACCCATCGTGCGGCGGTGATCGATCCGGTGCTCGACTATGATCCGGGATCGGGCGAGGTCGATACCAGCTCGGTCGAAGCGATCTTGCACGCCGCCGAGACCGCTGGGCTGATCATCGAGCGCGTGCTGGAAACGCATGCCCATGCCGATCATCTCTCGGGTGCGCCGTTCATCAAGCGGCGTACCGGCGCGTTGATCGGCATCGGCGAGCATATCCGCGACGTGCAGCGCATTTTCCGCCCGGTTTTCAATGCCGCCGACGTGAAAGCCGACGGCGGCGATTTCGATTGTTTATACCGCGATGGCGAACGCTTCACCATTGGCGGCCTGGAGGTGGAGGTGCTGCATGTGCCGGGGCATACGCCGGCCGACATTGCCTACAAGATTGGCGATGCCGTGTTCGTGGGCGACAGCCTGTTCATGCCCGACTATGGTACGGCCCGCGCCGATTTTCCGGGTGGCGATGCGCATCAGCTCTACCGCTCGATCCACCGCCTGCTGGCACTGCCGCCCGCGACGCGGCTGTTCATGTGCCACGACTACAAGGCGCCGGGACGCGACCACTACGCCTGGGAATCCACGGTCGCCGCCCAGCACGCCACAAACAAGCATATCCACGACGGTATCACCGAAGACGAATTCGTCGCGATGCGCGATGCGCGCGATGCGACCCTCGCCGCACCGGCGCTGCTGCTGCCCTCGATCCAGGTTAATATCCGCGCCGGGCGCTTTCCCCCGGCAGAGTCGAACGGGGTGCGTTATCTGCTGATCCCGGTGAAAACCAAGGGCGAGTCTGGGGCGGCATCTGCGCAGTCGGATCACGGCACGTTTGACAAGAGCTGAAATTCACACAAACGAGGTCAAGGACGAGAACCATGAAACGTCGTAGCGTTACCGCCGCCATCGGCGGTTTGCTTTCGGGTGGGCTTGCACTTGCCGGGTTTGGCCGCAAGGAGGCGCTGGCCGAGGTGCCCCAGAGTGGGGTGGGCGGCGGCATGATGGGCGGCAACGGCATGAGCGACATGATGTCCCGCGGCAACATGATGGGCCCGATGAAACTGGGCATGGAACTGTTCGAGCGCCATGCCGAAATCCAGCGCGCCACGGAATATCTGCCGAACGGCATCATCGATGCGACGGTTTCCAGCAACCCGAAAACCGCTGGCATCATCCAGGCTCATGTGATCGAAATGTATGACCGGATGGCCGCCAACCGGCCGTTCAATTACATGATGAGCCCAAGTGCCAGCACGATGCTGCAGAACGCCACCAAATATCAGCGCTCATACCGGCTGTTGCCGTCCGGCATTGAGGTGACAGAGACCTCGGACGATCCGGAAATGGTCAAGGTGATCTACGCCCATGCCAAAGAGCTCGACCGTTTTGCCAAAGAAGGCATGCCGGCGATGATGCGCGGTATGATGGGCAACAAAATGTAGCAATCGGGGAGTGACAGAATGTTGGTGGGCAGGACGACTGAAACCAAAGGATGACTAACCACACCGGCTTGTTCTGGATCGTATTAGAAATAGACGCATCTATGATTGTCGGTAACCGATCAAAATTACATCACATCGCTAAACGAGGGAGCAGACCATGACTAACCACGAGATCAAAATTAACGGCGTCGATGTCGATAAACTTGTTAAAACTGTTGACGCCATCAAAGCAGAACCAAACCTTTCTGACTTCAAATTCCGTGCAGAAACGGCATGGAAGAGCGGTGGACAGAGCCGTACAACAATCCAGAGTTTTTATGGTGTGGGTGGAGAAGATACCAGTCGAAGTAAACCCTTTGTGATAGAAAGCGACGAGCCGCCGGTGTTACTGGGCGGCAATGCCGGGCCTAACGCAGTCGAGATCGTGCTCGCTGGCCTCGCGTCCTGCTTGGCCGTGGGCTTTGCCTATAATGCGGCAGCTCAGAGCATTCATTTGGACGAAGTAACCCTTCGGTTGGAGGGAGACGTCGACCTACAAGGTTTCTTGGGCTTATCGGAAACGGTCCGTCCCGGCTATAAGAACATCAGGGTGACTTGCCACCTGAAGAGTGACGCGTCGCGAGAGAAACTATTGGCGTTGAGCGAGTACGTGCAGAGGACGTCGCCGGTACTCGATATCATTCGCAATCCTGTCGCCGTTTCGATTGCTCTCGGGACGTGATGGGCGAATCGAAGCCTAAATCCAATATCGGGTGGGATATTTCCCGGAGCTATCGATGAACCATGTGTATGTCTGGCCGCATTTTGACCCGATCCTGGTAAAATTCGGCCCGTTCGCCATTCATTATTATGCACTCGCCTACATCACGGCACTGGTCGTCGGTTGGCGGCTGATGCGCCGCCTGGTGCGCGAAAAGCCGACGGTCGCGACTCATGAGCAGGTTGACGATTTTCTGTCATGGGCAACGCTGGGCGTCGTTCTCGGCGGACGGATCGGCTATATTCTGTTCTATCAGCCGGTCTATTTTCTCCACCATCTCGACCGCACCTACGCCGTATGGGACGGGGGGATGAGCTTTCACGGCGGACTGATCGGCGTTGCGGTCGCGATCCTGATTTATTGTCATCGGCGAGGTCTCGATCCGTGGCAGTTTGCCGATCGGGTTGCTGTGCCGGTACCGATCGGGCTGTTTCTGGGCAGGATCGCCAATTTCATCAATGGCGAGCTATGGGGGCGCCCGGCGCCCGCCTGGTTTCCGTTTCGCATGATCTATCCGCAATCCGGGTCTGACGTGCCGCGCTATCCGTCGGAACTGATCGAAGCGACTTTGGAAGGACTCGCTCTGTTCGTCGTACTTTATACGGTATCGCGCAGCGAGCGAATACGCAGCCAGCCCGGGTATCTCGCAGGGCTATTCGTGATGGGCTACGGGATTGCGCGAACCACGGCGGAGTTTTTCCGCCAGCCTGACTGGTTTCTCGGCTATCTGATGTTCGGCTTGACCATGGGCCAACTGCTGTCGATTCCGATGATCGTGATCGGCGCGGTCATGATCTGGCGAGCGCGCCGTGCCGCCCGAACTCAGACAGCATTAGCAGCGTGATTGGGCCTGAAGGTTGCCGCTTGTCCAGATACGACGTGAAGAATGGCCCCGCACTGACGGTCATACCGATGTGAGGCACGGGTGGCATCATGGGGGAACGTCCTTTAACGTTGTGCTCCGATCATCAGTAGTACTATCGGTGGATAGCGAATCAAAGCCACGGAGGAACTGGGAGGTTCTTGCCGCGCAGGAATTCTGGATTGAACAATTTGGTCTGATAGCGCGCGCCGCCATCGCACAGGATCGTGACCACGGTATGCCCGGGACCGAGATCGCGGGCGATGCGGATCGCCGCGGCAACGTTGATGCCCGTGGACCCGCCGACTGAAAGCCCCTCGTGGATCATGAGGTCGAAAACCTGTTCCAATGCTTCCATGTCGGGAATTTTCAACGCATCGTCGACCGGCGCGCCGTCCAGATTGGCGGTGACGCGCGACTGGCCAATTCCCTCGGTGATCGATGTCCCGCTCGGCGTGAGATCGCCCGATTTCACCCATCCGTGCAGCCCGCTGCCCTCCGGGTCTGCCAGCACGATCCGCACCTCCTTGCGTCGCGCCTTCAGTGCCATGCCAATGCCGGCCAGCGTTCCGCCGGTGCCGCAGGCGCAGGTAAACGCGTCGACGCGGCCGCCGGTTTGCGCCCAGATTTCGGCGCCGGTGGTCAGACGATGGCCTTCCCGGTTCGCGATGTTGTCAAACTGGTTGGCCCAAAATCCGCCGATTTCCTCGGCGATCCGCCGCGAGACATGCACGTAATTGCCCGAATCGCGGTAGGGTTTCGCTGGCACCAGCCTGAGATCGGCACCGATCATCCGCAGGAAGTCGATCTTTTCCTGGCTCTGGGTCTCCGGCATCACGACGATCGACCGGTAGCCGCGCGCATTGGCGACGAGAGTCAGTCCGATTCCGGTGTTGCCGGCGGTCCCCTCGACGATGGTGCCGCCCGGCTGCAGCGCGCCCGTCCGCTCCGCGTCCTCGATGATGGCGATGGCTGCACGGTCCTTTACCGAGCCGCCGGGATTCATGAATTCCGCCTTGCCGAGAATGTCGCAGCCGGTCGCGGCGGAGGCCCGCTTCAGCCGGATCAGCGGCGTGTTGCCGATCGCGCCGACCAGCCCGTCGGCGATCATGGTCTCGTTCATTGTGTGCACTGCGTTCCTCTTGTTTGGTTGGCGCATTTTGTATCGCCGGATTTGCCAGTTCTAATCTGCGGGACGCTCGTGGACGATACAGGAATATGACATGTTCGAGGATGCGGCACCGAAACAAGTGTGAGAAGCGCTGATGACCACCCAGACGCGGTGCTCTGCGATTGGACAGACCCGTCAACCTTCTCATGGCTGAGCAGTCACCGGCTCCACTTCGTATCCTTTCTCGACGATGGCCGCCACGAACTTGTTCAGCGGGATACGATCCCGGTTTGAAATAGTCACTGTGTCGGTTTTCAGATTTGCAGTGACTGCGGTGCCCGGAACCGCATTTTGCACCGCATTCGTAACAGAACGAACGCAGTGGTTGCATGTCGTTCCAGAACCTTCAATTGCAGCATGATGCTCTCCGTACCGAGTTCAGGGGGGAACCGACGTTTCAAATGCCGACCACGTCTGAACGTGTGGGGCTTCCAACGGAGGAAGGGTCAAGACCTGTTCTTTCCGCCCGATAAACCCGAGATTTCACATAGAGCCCAGAGGATGAGTTTTTAGGCTTGACCTTCCTATTGTGGGAATCTGTAACCATGGATTTGATGCCGGTGACCAGATCCGGTGTCGGATTCAGTTGAAAGATTCTCGCGATGCTTGAAACGGCTCTGTCTAGCCGCCATCCCAGCCTTCCCCAAACGGATGTCCTTGATCTCGGCATCGAGGGCATGACCTGCGCCTCCTGCGTGGGGCGAGTCGAAAAGGCGATCCGCAGACTGCCGGGCGTTGCCGACGTGGCGGTCAATCTCGGCACCGAACGGGCTCGGATAACGGGTGCGGACATCGACGTGTCGATATTGATCGCTGCGATCGAAAAGGCGGGCTATGATGCACACGCGATCCCGGAAGGTGGCGAAGCGGACGCCGAAGCCGCGAAGCGGCAAGAGATACAGCGCGATCTGATGCATGTCGGCATTGCCGCCGCGTTGACGGCGCCGCTGCTCGTTGCAATGATCTTCCACGTTGCAGGGATAAGAATGGCACTTCCAGGCTGGGCCGAGCTTGCACTTGCTACTCCGGTGCAGTTCTGGCTCGGCGCACGGTTCTACCGCGCAGGCTGGACGGCAGTGCGGGCTCATACCGGCAACATGGACCTGCTGGTCGCGCTTGGCACTTCGGCGGCTTATCTTCTCAGCCTCTACACGCTCCTGAAATCCTGGAGTTATGGCGGCACGCCGACGCTCTATTTCGATTCGTCCGCGATCGTCATAACGCTTATCCTCTTCGGCAAGTGGTTGGAGGCGCGCGCGAAGCGGCAGACTGGAGCAGCTCTGCGGGCCTTGTCGGCCCTACGGCCAGAGCGCGCGCGACTGCGTGCCACCGACGGTTCAGAGCGGGAGGTGCCGATTGACAGGGTCGCCGTGGGAAATCTTGTAGTGGTATGGCCCGGTGAGCGGATTCCCGTCGATGGCCTAATTCGTGAGGGTGAGAGTTCGGCCGACGAATCGATGCTGACGGGAGAGAGCCTGCCGGTGACCAAGAGTGTGGGTCACAAGGTCACTGGCGGCGCAATCAACGGCGACGGGCTCTTACTCATCGAAACCACGGCGGTAGGCGCCGAATCAATGCTCGCGCGCATCGTCCGATTGGTGGAGAATGCGCAGGCGGCCAAGGCGCCGATCCAAAAGCAGGTCGATCGGGTTGCGGCGGTTTTCGTACCGGTCGTGCTCGTTATCGCCTGGATCGCTTTTGTGGGGTGGTGGCTCGTCACCGGCGATATCGAGCAGGCTATCTTGAGCGCAGTTGCTGTCCTCGTAATTGCTTGTCCGTGTTCACTTGGCCTCGCTACACCGACCGCGGTCATGGCGGGAACCGGGGTTGCGGCCCGATACGGAATCTTGATCAGGGACGCCGAGACGCTGGAAGAGGCACACGGCATTGACACCGTGGCCTTCGATAAGACCGGCACCTTGACCGAAGGCAACCCTTCTATAGTCGCCATCGAACCCGCAGAGGGTATTGACTGTCCCGAATTGCTGCGTCTCGCCGCGGCCGTACAGCATGGCAGCGAACATCCTCTCGCCAAGGCTGTGCGTATAAGGGCCGAAGCCGAAGGTGTACGGGCGCCTGCGGCCACCGCTGTTAAAGCGCTGCCGGGACGCGGCATTACCGCCATGGTCGAGAGCCGCAACCTCGTGCTCGGAAGCGGGCGGTTGCTGTCCGAGCACGGCATAGATGCCGACGTACTTACCGGGCGTGCCGACGCCCTCCAACGTGAAGGCCGCACCGTGTCCTGGTTGCTTGATGTCGGCGGGGCCCCCGCGCGTCCTCGGCCTGATCGGCTTCGGCGACGCGCTGAAACCGACGGCGCATGACGCCGTCGCCTCTCTGCGTGCCATGGGCTTGCGTGTCATAATGCTGACCGGGGACAACCAGGGCAGCGCCGACGCCGCGGCCCAAATTCTCGGTATCGACGAGGCGATTGCCGAGATCCTGCCCGAGCATAAAGCGGATGTCGTGAATGAGTTCCGGCGTGGTGGCCGCAAGGTTGCGATGGTCGGAGATGGCGTCAACGATGCACCGGCGCTTGCCTCCGCCCACGTCGGTATCGCCATGTCAACCGGCTCCGACGTTGCTATCCACACGGCTGGGATCACGCTGATGCGCGGCGATCCGGCCTTGGTCGCGGCAGCGCTTGATATATCCCGCGCGACCTTCAACAAGATTCGCCAGGGACTGTTCTGGGCGTTCATCTACAATGTCGTTGGCATTCCGCTTGCGGCGCTCGGTTATCTCAGCCCGGTTGTTGCTGGCGCGGCCATGGCGTTTTCCAGCGTCAGCGTCGTATCAAATGCGCTCCTGCTGCGCCGCTGGCGCCCAAAAGGCAGCACGGTTTCGCGAATCACCGGTGCCTCGGCACTAGCGCGAGGCCGTATGATCGAGAGGGCAGCTGAATGACCTCTATGACGATCGGCGACGCCGCGAAGGCCTCCGGCGTTCCTGCCAAAATGATCCGTTACTACGAAAGCATCGGTCTCATCCCGAAAGCCGTTCGAAACGACAGTGGCTATCGCTACTACGCAATTACCGATATCCACACGCTCCGCTTCATTCGCCGTGGCCGCGATCTCGGATTTTCGATCGACGCTATCATGCGGCTACTGGCCCTTTGGCGGGACCACCACCGTGCGAGTGCCGACGTCAAGCGGATTGCTCTCGATCACGCCGCCGCGCTGCGAAGCAAAATCGCGGATCTCCAGGCCATGCTCGGTCCGATCGAATACCTTGCCGATCATTGCCAGGGCGATCAACGGCCAGATTGTCCGATCATGGATGACCTCGCGGATCATGCCGCGCGCTCCGAGCAGGATGCACGAGAAACGCGTCCCCGCCACACCAAAACCACCCAACGGCGCGGCGTTTCCACATGACGCTTCAAGGATCAGCGTGGCTCTCCTCTTTTCCCGCCGCTTATCGGAGCGGGTGCTCGATAGGGTGCGTCAATAGAACTTTAATGACAAAGCACAACTTTCACGAATCGGTGGTGACTGGCGCGACGATGGGAGCCTGCCCAATGAAGAACCTGAAACGTTTAATCATCCTTGGGAGATTACCATGATCAACCCGTTATCCCATCGGACCCTGCCGACCGGTTCGGCAACGATCTGAGGCGGTTTCATGGCGACATCGCAAATCTCCCGCCGATTGATGCTCGGTATTCCACTCGCCACCGTGGCGGTGGGCGGGATCGGGTTCTACGCGCTCTTGGAGCGGATGCGCACCGGCACCTACAACCCGCAGGCGTTCAACAATCCGCTGGTTGGCCACAAGGTGCCAGATTTCACCCTGCCGGGGGTCGATGGCAACCAGGGCTTCGACCAGGCGGCACTGATCGCCCAGAAGCGCCCGGTCCTGGTCAATTTCTTTGCCTCCTGGTGTGTCGCCTGCAAGGCAGAGGCGCCGTATCTCGACGGCATCGCGAAATCGGGGCTGGATGTCTGGGGCATCGCCTACCAGGACAAACCGAAACCGCTCGCGCTGTATCTCGCCGAATATGGCAATCCATATCGGCGGATTGCGTCCGATCTGAACGGGCGGGTCGCGATCAACTGGGGGGTCTATGGCGTGCCGGAAAGTTTTCTGGTCGCCCCTGGCGGCATGGTGCGCTGGCATACGGCCGGGCCGCTGTTCCCCGAGATCATTGAAAATCAGCTTAAACCCGCTTTGCGCTTCCTGTCGTGAGTGCGGACCGATGAAGCGCATGTTCATTCTTTGTATGCTTGGCCTCACCGTCGCATTTGGCGTCGCGATGGCAAAGACGCCAACCACGATCACCTATGATGGAGTAATGCCGTGAAACAACCTGCTCATCCATGAAGCCGGTCTCGCGACGATCGCTATTCGGTTGGGTAGGTATGCCGGCTGTAGGCTGGTTGACGCCGAGTACGCGGGCCGCTCAGCCATTGCGCGCAAGCCGAAAGGGCATGATTTCGTGATCGACCGTGAGCATAATCGGCCGGCCCTGGCGCGGCATATGAGCGTGATGGGTGGGTAATCGAGGCATAACCAATGGACCCCCAACGAACAATGTCGATGAATCGAGTGCATAGAATGGGCCTGGCGGCAGGTCTTGGCGTTCTAGTGCTGATTGTCGCTTGTCATGGTGCCGACGCCGCGAGTTTTCCGAAGAACAGCGCCGGCTTCGCGATCCATGGGCCGCGCCCTTGGGAATGGTGGTTCCAGCCGCCTTCCAGTCCGAACGCGAAGGCGATCGACTGGATGATGCAGTTCGTGCTGTGGATCATGTTCGGCGTGGTCGCGCTGGTCGGCGTGCTGCTCGGCATCGTGATGGTGCGGTTCCACGCCTCCCGGCACCCGGTGCCGACCACCACCACGCACAATACGGTGATCGAGGTGCTGTGGACGGTGGTGCCGGCGCTGCTGCTGATCGTGATTTTCGTACCCTCGCTCAACCTGATCTATCAGCAGTCCAACAACAAGAACGCCTACATGACCATCCGAGTGATCGGCCATCAATGGTACTGGGAATATGACTATCTCGGCGCCAAGGGAGTCGATTTCACCTCCTACGTGATTCCGCCGAACCAGTTGAAGCCGGGCGAGATCCGCCAGCTTTCCGTCAATCATCCGCTGGTGCTGCCGGCCGGCAAGAAAGTGGTGTTCCAGATCACCAGCAAGGACGTGATACACAGCTTCTTCGTCCCCTCGCTTGGCGTGCAGCGCTACGCGATCCCCGGCCAGTACTGGCGTCAATGGACCAGCATCGATGCGCCGGGTGTTTATTACGGCGAGTGCAACCAGATTTGCGGCTTGAACCACGACAATATGCCGATCGAGATCGTCGCGCTGCCGATGGCGCAGTTCCAGGCCTGGCTCGCCGAGGCCAAGAAGGATGCGGCGCAAGGCAACGTGCCGAAGGTGCACAAATATGAAGTGCTGGCGGAGCAGGCGGCAAAGGCGAAGG
Source organism: Acidiphilium sp. PM (assembly GCF_000219295.1). NCBI lineage: Bacteria > Pseudomonadati > Pseudomonadota > Alphaproteobacteria > Acetobacterales > Acidocellaceae > Acidiphilium > Acidiphilium sp. PM. Next base: position 50,308 of record NZ_AFPR01000513.1, on the reverse strand, counting down.
CCGCCGCGCTGCCGGGGGTGACGCTCGCGAGCGCTGCCGCGCCGCCGGCCACCGCTCATTGATCGCCGTGCCGATCATCAGGAGATCATGACCATGTCCACGACTGCCCTGCACGATCACGACCCCCACGCCGCCCATGCCCATGGCGCGCATCATCCGGGGTTCGTCCGCCGCTGGCTGATGAGCACGAACCACAAGGATATCGGCACGCTCTATATCACGTGGGCGGTCATCGCCGGGATCGAGGGCGGTGTGCTGTCGATGATCATGCGGATGCAGCTGATGCATCCGAACAACACGCTGATCACCTCGGGCCAGACCTGGAACGCGATCGTCACCGCGCACGGGCTGCTGATGATCTTTTTCATGGTGATGCCGGCGCTGATCGGCGGATTCGGCAACTGGATGGTGCCGATGATGATCGGTGCGCCGGACATGGCGTTTCCGCGCCTGAACAACATGAGCTTCTGGTTCCTGTTCATGGGGTTCATTTTCGTCAATCTCGGCCTGATGGTGGGCGCGGGATCGGGGGTGGGCTGGACGCTGTATCCGCCGCTGAGCGACATCACCTATCAGCCGGGGCCGGCGGTGGATTTCACTCTGTTCTCGCTGCATCTGGCCGGTATTTCCTCGCTGCTCGGCGCGATCAACTTCATCGCGACGATTCTGAACATGCGCGCGCCGGGCATGACGATGCACAAGATGCCGCTGTTCGTCTGGTCGATTTTGGTCACCGCGTTTTTGCTCCTGCTGGCGATTCCGGTACTGGCGGGCGCCATCACCATGCTCATCATGGACCGTAATTTCGGCACCTCGTTTTTCGAGCCTGGTGGCGGCGGCGATCCGGTGCTGTTTCAGCATCTGTTCTGGTTCTTCGGCCATCCCGAGGTCTACATCATGATTTTGCCGGCCTTCGGCATTATCAGCCACGTGGTGTCGACCTTCTCGAAGAAGCCGATTTTTGGCTATCTCGGCATGGTCTATGCGATGGTGGCGATCGGCTTCGTCGGCTTCGTCGTGTGGGCGCACCACATGTTCGTGTCCGGGATTTCGGTGGATTCGAAAGTGTATTTCGAGGCGGCGACACTGGTGATCGCGGTGCCGACCGGGGTAAAAGTGTTTTCGTGGATCGCGACGATGTGGGGCGGGTCGATCGAGTTGAAGACGCCGATGCTCTGGGCGATCGGGTTCATTTTCATGTTCGTGGTGGGCGGGGCGACCGGTGTGGTGCTGGCCAATGCCGGGCTCGATACCGAGCTGCACAACACGTATTTCGTGATCGCGCATTTCCACTATGTGCTGTCGATGGGGTCGGTGTTCGCGATCTTTGCCGGGTTCTACTACTGGATCGGCAAGATGTATGGTCAGCAATACCCCGAATGGGCGGGCAAGCTGCATTTCTGGCTGTTCTTCATCGGCGTGAACCTCACCTTTTTCCCGCAGCATTTTCTTGGCCTGGCCGGAATGCCGCGCCGTTATCCCGATTATCCGGCGGCGTTCGCCGGGTGGAACTATGTCTCGTCGGTGGGCGCGCTGATTTCCGGTATCAGCACTGTGGTGTTTTTCTACGTGCTGTTCCGCATTTTCACCGGCAAGCAGGCTCTGGCCGACAATTACTGGGGCGAGGGGGCGACGACGCTGGAATGGACCGTGCCGTCTCCCGCGCCGCACCACACCTTCGAGGATGTGCCGGTGATCCGTTGATCGGCCGATGAGCGCACCCACATGAGCGATATCGCCACGAAAATCGTGCCCCCGCCGGCAAGGATCGAACCGAGACTGCCCGAGGCGGTGCTGCTGCTGGCGCCGGGCGGGATCAATCCGGTGCTCGGCTTCGCAGTCGCATTTGGCGTTGCGGTGGCCGACACGCCAACCACGATCACCTATGATGGAGTAATGCCGTGAAACAACCTGCTCATCCATGAAGCCGGTCTCGCGACGATCGCTATTCGGTTGGGTAGGTATGCCGGCTGTAGGCTGGATGACCCAGAATGCGCAGGCTGCTCAGAGGCGACCACCTCCAGCGTTCTACAGCTATGATGGTCAGTACACTCAAATTGTCCCAGAACGGCAGGTGCCGACCAAGCCAATAGTGACCGCTGGCGGCAGTACCATCGACTTTCAGCGCCTGCGCGGCAGGGTCGTTCTCATTAATTTCTGGGCAACCTGGTGTGTGCCCTGCGTCTACGAGATGCCGTTGCTGGATCGGCTGCAAGCGAAACTGAAGGGGACGAAGGCCACTATACTGCCGATTGCGGTCGATGATGGTGGCAAGTCCAATGTGGAAGCCTTCTATAAGCAGCACGATCTGACCCATTTGGCGGTGATCGTGGATCCTGACCAACAGGTTGGCTACTTCGATGCCAATAATCCGGGAGGCGGGATTTTTCCGCTCTATGCTCTGCCCATCACTTATGCAATCGATCCAAACGGTTTGATTGTCGGATATATACCGGGTGCGGCGCCGTGGGATTCCCCAAGCGCAATGACTCTGATTTCTTACCTGAAGTCGCACTAACAAGCTTCGGCAGAATGCCGAATTTGGCTTGAATTTGAAGCATTGTGTTGCCGGTATCGCGTGACTTGTCCGGTTCGACGCTGCTTTGGTCTGCCTGGTTGGGTCGGTGCAGGGATTTTGCGCGGGTTCGTGACGGAGTCATCCTGTCGCCAGCAGTTCGGGCCGCCGGACAAAGCTGTAGACCCAAGGATTTATTTGCCGTGTTCGGGCCCAAGGAGAAGCCACAGCCCCGCCAGGAAGCCCACAACGTAAGCGCTCACGCCCGCAATGCCCAAATTCCACCGGGGCGCCAAAATCACTATATCCATCGAGATGGCCATCAGAACCAAACCAGATCCGGCGCGACGGCCACGCGCAAGTGGGATGATACCGATTAGTCCCCCGAGGCCAAGCGCAAGGACGAGTAAGTGGGTCAGAAGACCGGCCAGTTGGAATGAGTTCAACATCTATTGACAAGCTCGTTTGATGGCAACTCGCCTCGACTGGAGGAGTAATAGAGCCGAAAACCAGCCCCTGCTGGATACGGCGGTTGGCTTGCCGTCGCCGAGTGAACCCGCAGCTGGCGTTGGCAATAGGCGATCAATGGCCGAGATCACGGTCTATCAAACTGCGGTGACTTGGAAGCCGATCTGACCTCGTGAGCGCGCGGCCCATCGAGCTTCCTTGCTCTCACCTGAATAAAAGCCGCGGTATCGACTTGGGGGTTTGTCATGTGATCATAAACCACAGCAGCGATCATTGTGCCGATCAACATGAAACCGACAAATCCGACCAGTCCGAGCGCGAGGTTGAGATTATCCCGCCGTTTCCCAACGTGGTATTGGCTGTTGCGCACTGGCGGGGCGCCGACAAGAGCGATCCGGCGACCGGCGACACGGTCTTCGTGGCTGGCAATACGATAGAGCGCGATCAGGGCGCCGAGTGCGATCATCATCGAACCGGGGATCCACATGGTGAGTCCGCCGAAGCGCTCGTCGTTCAGCGCGGAAATATGCCAGAAAGGTGCCATACGCCCATAGGCATCGTAGAGAACAACAGATTTGAAGCTCAGATAAAAGCCAAACAGGATCGTGTTCATCTCGGCTAACCAGCACATGAGTACGCGGGCGAGCAGCGGCGCGCCGAGGGGGGCCGGGCGCGGATCGAGAAGACGGAAGAAGAAGATCAGGCCGCTTGCGAAGAGCGTGATGTGCCAGAGATCATGGATCAACGGGATGCGCAGCGACGCATCGTGGATCCGCGGGATCATCCAGAAGTCGCTGGTCCCGATGAACAAAAGGCTTGCAGGAATCGGCTGGCTGATTGTGGCGAAGGTGCGATGGAGCGCGCCGTTACCCATGATGCTCGGCACGAGTCTATGGCGCAGCCACCCCGGCATACCGCGCAACAAGGGCGCCTGCGGGGCTGCCAGCATCAGAAGCAGGGGGGCGATCATATCGAGCGTCATGTGCTCGATTTGATGGACCGTAAGGAATTGGTCGGAAAAACCCTCGATCGGCGATTGCAGAACCAGGAACAGCAACAGTATCGCCGCTGCGAAGAATGCGTCCCGCGCCCCGGCTGCCTGCCCGCCCCGGCGCCGACCGCGCACGTACCAGACCACGACATAGATCATCGGAATGATAATGATCGGGGTGAACTGCCAGACGAGCCATGGCGCCGCAGCAAGCGCTGCCGCTCCATCCGGCAGGTGGGCGTCGAGGACGTCCAATGTCGCCCAGCCGAGGAGGGTGACGGCTAGCCAGATGAAGGTTACCGATCGTGGGCGATTCAATGTCACGGCTAACCCGTCATATTCATTTCGCCATGTCCATCGCCGGTGGAAGTTCCATCAGAATGCCCGCGAGCACAACCACGGCAAGGCCGATCGCTGTTTCGATCGCGATGGATTTGTATAGAACGTGCTTCGCGTGCTGACCACGCGGCGTCATGAGGCGGGACGTCTGCCATCGGTTTGTCGCGGCGATGGCGAGCAGGACCACAAACAGCGCGAGCTTTCCGAGCGCGACCAACCCATAGGCCGTGCCGGTCAGTGCGGCGATGCTGCCGATCAGATACCAGGCCTGAATCGCGGCCGTCACGGCGATGGTGATGACGCAGGCGACGCCCAGGCGGGAAAACCGCGTCGCCGCCCGAAAAGCAGCCTCCGGCGTTACGGCTTTGATGATGATGAAAAGAGAAACCAGGCCGCCGAGCCATAGTCCGGCGGCAAGCAGGTGCAGGATCAGGGTTGCAAACAGCAGATGCCCTTCGGCCCCGCCCATCGCGGCACCGTGCCCCAGCCCGGCCTGCAACGCAACGGCGATTGCCGCGAGACCAGCGGCGGGCAGCACGCGTCGGTTACTCTGTCCGCGGCCGAACAGCACCACGGCGCCGGCCATCAGGATCATCCGGATGATGAGAAGATGGCCGAAATTCGTGTCGCGCAGCACCGGCAGAATGGCATCGAAACCAGAAGTGATCCGGTGCGATCCTGTGGCATAGATGGCTTCGCAGAGGAGCCAGATCAAACCCGCGATAACAGCCACGACTAAACTTGCACGTAGAAACTTGACAATTGCGTTCTGGGCGTTGCGTGCGGCCAATGACTCGTCATGCTGCAAGCCGGCTAGAGCGAAGAGGCGATAACCTGCCGTGGTGCCGAGAATGGCGAGCGAAGCCGCGACATGAATGCCGCGGGCGACGCCTCGGACGAGCAGATCGGTGGAGACGCTCACGGCGTAACTTGAAAACTGTAGCGTCCATGCGTTCGATGCCCGTCGGATGCGAGCGCATGCCAAACAACGGTGTAGCGCCCGGCTCGATTTGATCGACGCAGATGGATGATCAGTGTCTTGGGGTTGTTGCGTGCCAACCTATTTATGCCATGGCTGACGGTCTTTCCGTTCGGCCCTTGGACCACGATGCCGCTGAAATGCCGGTTGATGGTTTCGGTGAAGGTGATTGAAACCTCGCCGGGAAGCTGTTTCAGCACAGCACCCGACGGTGGCGTTTCGTGAGCGGGATAGGCATGGGCCATTGCCGATACCGGTACCGCAAGAAGAGCCGCGATGACGGAAGCTGACTTCAGGGATTTTCTCATCTTGTCTCGCTTTGCGTGATGCCTGGACTTCCTGGCACCGCATCTTCGATGGATTATGTGGAGAAGTATGCGACCCCGCGGCAAGCTTTGTTCGCGCGGGGCCGGTTTGGCGTCATGTCGACGCGATCACTGCCGATGTGGCAGTTGGGGTTGTGCAACCATGCGAAGATAGGGCCGCAGGGTTCTCCAGCCCTCCGGGAAGCGTGTCTTTGCGTCATCGTCGGAGAGGCTTGGGAGGATGATGACCTCTTCGCCATCGTTCCAGTTCACCGGCGTTGCAACCTTGTGCGCGTCGGTGAGTTGCAGACTGTCGATGACCCGGATGATTTCGTCGAAGTTTCGGCCGGTGCTCGGCGGATAGGTGATGATGAGCCGAACCTTCTTGTTTGGATCGATGATGAACACGCTCCGAACCGTGACCGTGGGGTCAGCTTCCGGGTGGATCATTCCGTAGAGATGGGAGACCTTACGATCCGCATCGGCCAGAAGCGGAAAATTGAGCAACTGGCCTTGGGTTTCCCTGATGTCGTCTTCCCAGCCCTTATGGCTGTCGGCAGGGTCGACCGACAGACCGATCGGCTTGGCGTTCCGTTTGTCCCATTCGGGCTTCAGCCGTGCCACTTCGGCGAGTTCGGTGGTGCAGACCGGGGTATAATCCTTCGGGTGGCTGAACAGCACGCCCCAGGAATTGCCGAGCCATTCGTGGAATTTGATCGTGCCTTGCGTGCTGACCTGTTCGAAGTCGGGCGCGATCTGTCCGAGTTGGATACTCATGCGTGGATTCCTTTCGTTTTGATTCGGGTGAGCAAAGCTGATTTCAGGTGACATTCTGACTTTGACGGTGAGCGATCGACGGGACAGCGGACGACGGCATCGAGTCCCCCCGGCGGACTGTGCCGTCACCATTCTGGATCGCCGCGTCGATGGCTGGTGCGGCGTTCGATTTCGATTTGTTCATGCCCATCATGCAGAGCCCAAGCCCGCACATGACGAGACAGGGAAGCAGCGACAGGATGATCGGCGCCAACCCGGCAGCGACCAGCCAGCCCCAGCCGCCAACGGCAAGACCGCCGCCGGCGATGACCACAAGGCCGACGACGATTGCAATCCGTCCGGTCAAGAAGCGCCGCCAGCCGGATCGGCGCGTGGTGCCGGTGTTATCGCAACATGTATTCATGGTTGAAAACTCCTTGGTTCAGGTGGGTGATTTCGACGACATCACATGGGTCAGGAACCTGACCATGCGCGGGCTGTCCCAGACGGTGGCGCCGGACTTGAGCCCGATCGCCTTGCCATCCGGGTTGATCAGAAATGTCACGGGAATTGTCTGGAGATTGAGGATCCGCATCGCACTTCCGTCAGGATCGAGGTAGATGCCAAGATGCCGGATCTTGAATCGGTCGTAGAATTCGCGGACGGGGGTCAAGCCTCCAGAATCGATCGACACCGCAACGATCTGGAAGTGCGGACCGCCGAGTCTGGCCTGCAGCCGATCCAGCGTGGCCATCTCCCTTTGGCAGGGGATGTACCAGGTCGCCCAGATGGTGAGCAGCACGAACTTGCCATGAAAGGACGCGAGCGAGATGTGCCGGCCGGCTTCATTCAGAAATCGGAGTGCCGGAAATGTCTTTGGCGCAAAAATCTGGAGCGGCGGGTGGGTGGGGATCGCCGCGGATGCCGAGCTTGACGCCATGATCGCGTTGCCGGCTGCGAACAGGGATAGTCCGAGCAATTCACGTCGCGAGGCGGGTGATCGAGACCTGATTTCCCCGTCTTGCCGATATGCCGCCATCAAACGCCACCTTTGGTTAGTCATCGGCACGCCCTGATATCTGGCGCGTCAGGAACCTGATCACCGAAGGACTGTCCCAGACGACGGCGCCAGTCTCCCGCCCGATCTGTCTGCCGTTCGGGTCGATCAAAAAACTTGTCGGAATTCCCTCAAGGTTGAGCACCTGCATCGCGTTGCCGCTTGGATCGAGAAAGATACCGAGATGCTCGATCTTGATCTCGGCATAGAATTTCCTGACCGCTTCCAGTCCACCGGAATCGATCGAGACCGGCACCACTTCGAAATGCGGGCCGCCAAGTCGGGCTTGGAGCCGATCCAAAGTCGGCATTTCCTTGCGGCAAGGGATGCACCAGGTCGCCCAGATGTTCAGGAGCACAAATTTGCCGTGGAAATCGGCGAGCGTGAGGGGATGACCGGATGCGTCGGAGAAGTTGAAGGCCGGCAACGGCTTTGGTGTGGTGATATAAAGCGGCGAGGCGTTCGGGATGGCGGCTGCCCCGGATCGCGGCAGGCCAAGCGCCGCGCCGGAAGCTGCGAGGGTAAGAAAACCACGCCGTGAGGATGGCGACAGGGTCATTGCGCAATCGCCTTTTTCATGACGTGGACGAGTTGCGGCACCGTGATGGACACCGGGAACAGATTCTCGAACTTTCCGTTCGGTGTCATCAAATAAATGAAGGTTGAATGACTGATCAGGCTCCGGCCGGAGGCTTCGTGGTCGGTCGTGTTGAAATAGGCGTCGTATTCGCGGGCGACCTTGGCGATCTCCGGCACCGGACCGGTCAGGCCGATGATCCTGTCGCTGAACTTGGGCAGATATGTCTTCAGCACTGCCGGTGTGTCGTGGGTTGGATCGACGGTGATGAAGACAGGGTCGACATGTTTGGCGAGCTTCCCGAGCGCGTTCATCATGATCGCCATTTTTTCCAACGTCAGCGGGCACTCGTCCGGGCAGCGCGTGTAACCGAAATAGACCAGCATCCAGCGCCCGCGAAAACTTGCCGGTGTCATCGTCTGGCCGAACTGGTTGGTCAGGGCGAACGGACCGCCGATCGGCGCACCGGGAGGGATCGCAGAGTCGGTGGTCGTCGCCAGTTGGCCATGCGGCTTACTCCAGCCGAGCAGGTGCGCCAGAGTATCGAGCGTATTGTGTTCCGTCACCCCGATAATGCCGGGATCGATCGCGACGACCGTTATCGCCGCCCCGAGGCCGACGGCCCCGCCGATCGCGACGCGCCGCCCGATCCGGTGACCACGCCGGGGCTGATAACCTGAATGTTCGCTCCGGTCGGTCATGCGGGATGGGCCTTGCCTTCATAGAGATAATTATGCGTGCGCGGACCCGGCATCCGGTCATGCGCCAGATGCTCGATGCGAAACCCGGCCTCCATGATCAGCGCGTCGATCTGCCGGTTGATATGGCATCCGCCGGCGATCATCCCCCATGGGCGATCGAGCCGGTCCTGCCAGCGCGCGACGCTGGGTTCCGGCGCGCGGCCATGCTCGATGAACAGCAGCGTTCCGTCCGGTTTCAGGACCCGGCGTGCCTCGCGCAGCGCCCGCACCGCATCGGGAATGGTGCACAGCGTCCAGGTGGAGACGATCGTGTCGATGCTCGCGGATTCGACCGGCAACATCTCCGCCGAAGCCTCGATCAGTTCGACCGGCACAATGGCACTGGCGGCACGATCCCGCGCCATGCGCAAAAGGGCGGGCGAAGGCTCGATGCCGATCACCGAGGTGACGGAAGTGCCGTAGAATGGCAGGTTGAGGCCGGAGCCGACACCGAATTCCAGCGCGCGCCCCTGTGCCGCGCCGATGACGCGCGTGCGAAACGGCACCAGCGCCTCCTGCCGCATCACGAAATTCAACACATGGGGAAGAATCTTGCGGTCATAGAAGTTCATCGTGCCGCCTCCGTGCCTTGGAGTGGTCCGGCCGCGCGCCGGAATGCCTGCATGACGACGCCCGGCGTCAGCAGAGAGGGCAGCATGATCCCGGCGGGCGCGCCGGGGCCATAGACCACGTCGAGCGGCACGCCGTAGCGGCCGAAACTGCGCAGATAGGCGGTGACCGGCGCGCTCGGGCGGGTCCAGTCGGCGCGCATCGCGACCACGCCAGGTGCGCGCAACTGCCGCGCCACCGGATTACGATCGAGCACGGTGAGCGCGTTGACCTTGCAGATCAGGCACCACGCGGCGGTGACATCGACGAAGACAAGCTTCTTTCTGCTGACCAGCTTGACGATACGCGCGGGGCCAAAAGGCTGCCAGATCGTGTTGTCGGCACGTTGTTTGGTGGGTGCCAGACTGGCCGGGATAACCGCTGGTTCGATAATGGCAAGGGCGACGGCAGCAATCACCGCGAAGGCTCCGATGCGGCGCAATCGGCCCTGGCTATTCCCGAGACGATGACGCCAGAACAGCAGCGCAAGTATGACGAGAATTGTAGCGCCGATGACCAGTGCTGCTGTGGGGGAGACGACGGCCGCGATGATCCAGACCAGCCAGATCGCCGTGCCCACCAGGGCAAAACCGAGAAGGACGCGGAGCACAACCATCCAGCGTCCGGGCTTTGGCATCCAGCGCACCAGGCCAGGGACAGCCGCGACCAGCAGGTAGGGCAGCGCCATGCCGATCCCGAGGGCTGCAAAAATGCCCAAAATGACCAGTGGTGCGCGAGCGAGCGCGAATCCGACCGCCACGCCGATAAAAGGTGCGGTGCAGGAGGTAGCGAGAAGCGTCGCAAAGACGCCGGTCAGAAACGCTGCGGTTCTGGCACTGGCTTCGGTGCCCACCGTCGCGGTCCGCGCCGCAAGCCCAGGGAGCGGGATCGGCAGCCACTCCCACAGGCTGGCGGCGAACAGCGTGGTGATCGCCGCCATCGCGCCGAGAAACCAGGGTTGTTGGAACTGAATGCCCCAGCCGATTGTGGCGCCCACCGCCTTCAACATGATGACAACGAGGGCGAGCGCCCCATAAGAAACAATGATTCCGAGCGCGGTTGCCAAAAGCGTGATCCGTAGATCGCGCCGAGCGCCACCCGATGCCCCGGCGAAGCTCATGAGCTTGAGTGACAGGACCGGGAGCGTGCAAGGCATCACGTTCAGGATCAGACCGCCGAGCAGCGCGATCGCGAGGATCAGCATGATGCTCACACCGGCGCCGTGCGGCGGGACCGGGCCGAACACCGGAGTTGCCGAAAACGCCGCCGCAGCCAATCCGTTTTCCAGCGTGAATCGCAGTTTTCTTCCGGCGATGGCGGCTGTTTTTTCACCCTTGAGGGTAACGCTCAGCACGACGCGCCGATGCCCGGTATCGAGCCAGATTTTTGGCGCGCCCGGTGTCGCGGTCGAGAAATGGTTCTGGATGAACAGATCGGGATGCGCCAGGCGCGCACCGTGCGCATCGACGACGAGGGACAGTATCGCCGTATTCTTGTGTCCGGGCGATTTGGACACCACGACCCGCGACAGGCTCAGACCTGCTTGGGCCAGCGTGCCCGGCACACGCGTCCATGCCTGGGCGATCAGGGGCGCTTGCCGGCCGGGGCTCGCCAGGCCGGCAGGGAGGCGAAGCACAAGCTTGGCGGTGTAAGGGATGCAGATCGTCTTGCACGCCGAATAATGCACGAGCGCATGCAAAACCACCGGCGCGCCGGGATGTTTCGGCGCGATCGATAGAGGAAAGACGACACCGTGCTCGTAGCCCTGGGTCACCAGACCGTAGAGCAGATAGCGATGCGGCGCCGGCCAGTACATTCCGGCCGATTTGACGTTGGTCGATCCCGTCCAGTCGATCGAGGGCGGAATGCCCGCCGCACCCGGATTACGCCAGTAGGCATGCCAGCCGCGCTCAAGCCGTATCTGTAAACCGGCGTCGATCTGCGGTGCGTTGCCAGTTGCCTCCGTCGCCGTGATCAGCCGCGCCGCCGCGTGCCGGTTGCCGACCCATGGCGTGCTCGCGGCCAATGCCGGCATCAGTGAACCGAGCCATAACGCGAGTGCGAGTGCCAGGGTGAGTATGAATAGCGCCGCAATGCGTGGCTGCAACCGGACCATCACCAGCGCCTCAGCGGTCGAGATTTGTGGGCGATACGCGAACAACAGCGCCACCCCTGGCACGATGAACCATTGCAGCAAGGGTGACAGCCCGGTGCCGAGGATCGGGAGAACCGGCATCGTGGACCGATAGACCCAGGCGCCGCGCACCACGACGTTGAGCCACTCGCTGAACATCGTGTAGGCAACACCGCTCGCCAGCGTGACGAGAACAGCGCGCCGGACATTTGCAAATGGCCATTGCCGTCCTGCCGCAATGATCCCGAACAGCATCGTGACAGAGCCGATCAGCAGATCGCCGATCCAGCAATGCAGTACGGCAAAAACAAGGTAGGCGGGGCGTGCGGTTCGCCAGATCGTATAAAGCGGCAGTTGCAGCACTTCCCAGACCAGATTGCCGATCGCCATCCCGACGAAATAGTGGCGCAGCACGCCGCCTCCGGCCGCGGTTATCAACCGTACTGGCAACCATGAGGGCGCGTGTTGGCGATCGGTCAGCATGATTTGATCCCGCTCCCGGCATACCGATGGCGTGCGGGAGCGCGCCACCGGAACGCCGATGCTTTACGACTTCTTCGGTGCCGCTTTGCCCATCATGGAACCGGGATGAGCGCCCATCGTGCCGTGACCCATATTGTCGGCCATCTTGTTCATCACGCGTGTGCAGGCATTCATCATCGCCATCATGCTCATCATACCGGCCATGCCGCCGCCCGCCATGCCGGCACCGGTCTTGACCTTACCGGTCATCTTGCCGCCCGACATCATGCCGCCGCTGTTCGTGGTTTTCGCCTGTGGCGCGGGTGTGGTCGCGGCATTGGCGAGTATCGGCGCGGTCAGGACCGCGACGGACATTGTTGCCGCGAAAAACAAAGTCTTGATTTTCAACATGTCTGATTTCCTTGTGTGACGGACGAGCAACTTGCTCAGTTGACGGTTGCGAAAACGACCGGTTTCGGGGTGCCGACGAGATAGACCGCGATCGGTTCGGCTTTCATGCCTGCCATCGCCGGCATTCCCGGTAGACCGACCGGCATTCCCGGAATCGCCAGCCCCTTGGCGGAGGACGGTTCGGCCAGGAATTTCTTGATGAGCGGGGCCGGAATATGGCCTTCGAAGACATGGCCGGCGAGCTTGGTCAAATGACAACCGACCAGCGACTTAGGAATGCCGGCTGCCAAGGTGACCTGCTCGAGATTGGGTGTTGGAATCACCGTCACCTTGAAGCCGTTCTTGTCGAGATATTTCGCATAGGCTTCGCAGCACGAGCAGGACGGGTCCTTGTAGAGCGTTGCCTTGATCGGCGCGGCGGCAAGCGCCGAGATTGGGGCCAGAGCCGCCAGGGCAGCGCCGGCATTGAGCAAAGTGCGTCGGTTCATGGTTCGGTTTTCCTTGTTCAATGCTGGATCAGGTGACACGGATCACCGTCATCAGGCCGTTCGCCTGGTGCTCGATGACATGGCAATGGAACATCCAATTGCCGGGATTATCGGCGGCGAAGGCGATCTCGACCGTGTCCTTCGGGCGCAGGATCACCGTATCGCGCAGATGCGGGTAAGGCTCCTTCACGCCATTCCGCGACAAAACCGTGTAGCTGTAGCCGTGCAGATGCATCGGGTGCCAGAACGCAGTGTGGTTCACCAGCGTCAGCAGCGCGGTGCGGCCAAGCGGGATAGTGAAGATCGGCGCCATGCCGTCACTGATCCGGCTGCCGTCCTTGATTCCCCAGATAGGAGCGGGCTTGCCATCGGCCGTCATGCCCATGCCGCCCATCATGCCCCCAACGATATCCAGATGGTGGCGGACCGGGTTACTGAGATCGGGCTTGGGCACTGGATTTGGCGGCAGGATGATCGGCTGTGCCGGCAAGGAGCGCCGGCGTGGTTGCTGCTTCGTGTAAGCCAGCGTCACCAGCCGATAGGTCGCATGCCGGCCGTAGAAATCGTCGATCACCGGGTAATTGTGGCCGGGTTCGCCGATCGTATCGAGTTGCAGGTCAACGCGCTGGGCCGGGGCGATGATGACCTGGCCGTTGGCGGGCTGGAAAGGATGACAAGGCTGGCCGTCGAGCGCGATCACCGTCACAGGATGCCCGGCGAAGCGCGGCGCCATGAAGCGGGCGAGGCAGGCATTGACCATTCGGATGCGGAGCCGTTCCCCGGCACGCAGCTTGATCGGTCCGGGGACGACACCGTTGATGGTGACGACACTGCCGATCCGCCCGCTCATCGCCGCTTCCATCGGCGTGTCGAAACCCGGCACGAACTGATCGTTCGGCTCGAACGCCCAGTCCTGGAGCACCCATAGAAGGTCACGATCGAACGGCGGCGGTTCCGGCTCTTTGACGATCAGCGCGCCGGCCATGCCGCGGCCCATCTGGTGCGCCGTGTGTTCGTGCGGGTGATACCAGAAGGTGCCGGCATCGGGTGGCGTAAACGCATAGTGGAAATCGGCACCCGGCCGGATCGGCGGCTGGGTCAGGAACGGCACGCCGTCCATATCGTTCGGCAGCCTTATGCCGTGCCAGTGGACCGTGGTGCCCTGGTCGAGGCCGTTGGTCACTGTGGATTGGAATGGGACGGCCTGGTGCATGGTCACCGCCGGGCCGGACACCGTTCCGTTATAGGCGAGAACGTCGGTTTTCGGGCGCCCCGCGCCCAGGATCGCGGCCTTGGCCGGGGCCGGTCGCAAATCGGCGGTGATGGCACGGCTGGTTGCCGCCTGGGCAGGTGTCACCCGGGGTAGTATAGTTGCCGACGCGACACCGGCGCCGCCCAGCTTCAGGAGACTCCGTCGCCGCAAGGCGGACGGACATTTGATCGTCATAAAATCTGATCCCTCGCAGGCCGTGAATGGCGCCCCGAAAGGCACGAATCACGATCAGGTTGGGCGCGTCGGCACCCGGACAAAGCGGTCTTACCGCCTGCCCGGGAAAACCGGGCGGCGGTCAGCTCAGCGCGAGGGATCGAGGTGGCGGTGCGTCCGGTATCGGACGCAGGCCGAGATGGAATGACGCGACCGGCGGATGATATGTCATCGCGGCGTCGATGAACTCGACAGCGCTTGCCCCGGTCATCGGCAATGCCACCGCACTGGTGCAGGCCGGGGCGGTGCAACGCGCACCCATGGAGCGGTGTTGCGCAGGGCCTGGACTGTGATGACCCGAACAATCATGACCAATGCAAACAGCTGCCGTCGCGGCCGCGTATGTCATCGGCATCACGCGCGCGAACGCCGGCACGCTCGTGGCGAGCACGAGAACAAGGGCGATCAGGAAGCGTGTCATGGCTCGAAACACGGATTATGCATAAGTCTCGCGCGGCCCTCTGACAAGGGGCACGATTTTGCGGGGCGGCCGGCAGGTCTTACCGTCGAGCCCCAGGATCACAGGAAATCGGTCAAACTTGCGTGTTCGACCATCAGGGTGCCGGCAAGCAGGACCGCGCCGAGCGTCAGGATCAGCGGTGTAACGGCATAGATCATGAATGGACTGCGCGCCGGGTCGTGCGTGGCGAGCCGCCGCATCTCGCGCCCCCAGGCGACTGCCCCAAGACCGAGCATCGCGATCGATCCCCACAACCAAACGCGCTCGTAGGGACCGACGAGCAATTGCAGGTGCAGCGTCCACGCGCCGGCCAGACCGGTGCCGGCCAGCATGATCGGCAGCGCGCAGCACGCCGCACAGCCGAACGACGAGACCAGACCCGTGAGGCTCAGCGTCGGGGACCATCGGCGCGTCATTCGGAAAACCCGTAATTGCAATGGAGAATGTACCTCGGTTTGGTTTGAGTTCGGATGACCGTTGGGTGCCCTTTCACGGATTATACCAGATCGAGAGAAATGTTTCAGATTTTGGTGGCTGCCGGGATTTGTACTTGCAATGTGGCGATCGACGCCTTCGCTTCCGCCGGATCGGGAAGGCCGGCGCGCGCGGCAATAATTAAAATCGCGACACTGAACAGCACCAGCACCACCGACAGGGCAGCATCCGACAACGCGCCGGTTCCTGCGGTTAGGTTCTTCGGCCCCAAATTAGCCAGCGCTCATAGCCCCGCGAAATATGGCGCGATCCACCACGCGCCCGCGATTTCCAGATGCCCGAACCCGCCATACATCACGCGCTGGGTAATCGCGTAAAGCGCCGCGACGATCAGCACATACAGCATGATCACGTTGGCGGTGCGCACCGGTCCACACGATGATGAAATTGGCCACGATGAAAGCGAGTCCAGCGACCGGTATCCCGAACGGCAGTTGGAACGAGCGCGGATGGCGCTCGACCGGCATGGTCCAGCGCAGCGTGATCAGCGAGACCGAGGCCATGCCGTAGGACAGAAGGGCTGCTGCCGACACCACCTTGATGAGCGCCCGCCAGGACGGCAAAGGCCGCAGAAAAATCACCCCGATCGCGAAGGCCGCAAGCACACCGATGATCGGCACACCGGCGCCCGAAAGCCGGGCGAATGGTCCGCGAACCAGGCCCTCGCGGCCGGCGGCGTAGAACAAGCGCGGTGTCGAGGTATAAGCGATGATGCCGGTGCCGGCCGGTGACACGGCGGAGTCAATATACAGCAGAACTGCTAGCCAGCTCATGCCCATCAGGGTCGCGAGGCCCGCGAACGGGCCGGACAGGCCGGTGAAATGCAGTTTGCCCCAGCCCTGCGCCAGCGCGTGCGGTGACAAGGCGCCGATGAAGGCGGTCTGCAACGCCGCGTAGAGCAGAAAGCCGATCACGACCGAGCCGATGATCGCGATCGGCAGATCGCGCTTCGGATGGCGGGATTCGCCCGCGAGCTCGACCGCCTGACGAAACCCAGTATAGGCGTAGATCACGCCAGAGGTGGCGACGGCCCAAAAAATGCCCGCGACCCCGTGCGGGCAAAACCGTGTGCGGTGAAATTGCTGGGGTGAAAGCGTGCGAGCAGAAGGGCGATGGCGGTCAGCGCCGGAATTGCCAGTTTCCAGATCGTGACGATCCCGTTAATCCGCAGAACCAGCCTTATCGCCAGCGTGTTGATCAGGGCGAACATCGCCAGCAGAGCGACTGCGGCCAGAAAACCCGACTGGCTCAGCACGCCGCCCGGCGACACCAAGCCGTGATAATAATTGTTCGCATAGGTGACCACGGCCGTGGCTTCGGCCGGCGCCGAGGTCAGGTAGCCCAACAGCACCACCCAGCTCATCACGGTGGCGAGCAGCTTGCCGTGGCTGAGTTTGGGCAGAGCGATCACCGCTCCCGCGCGCGGAAACGCGGTGGTGAGTTCGGCATAAACGAACGCGAGCAGCAGGATGGCGAACCCGCCGGTCGCCCAGGCGATCAGGGAAGCCGGTCCGGCCGATTTCGCGGCATTCAACGGGCCGAACAACCAGCCTGAGCCCACGACGCCGCCCAGACTGGCGAGGATCAGACCAAGCACACCCGCGTCACGCTTCAAACCATTGCCCATGCGCCAGCGTGGGCCACGGTTTTCGTTGCCATGTCAAGGTCGAGCATCGGTCCGAGTCGCCACATCGGCGGGTCAATTTTTCGGGCGGCAATCGCAATGGAGCACGCGTTTGGCATTGCCCTGCAGCCCCCAGGCCATCAGCAAGATGGCGGCGGCATAAAATTCGAGCTCATGCGTGGCAATGAAGCCTTGCAACGGCGTGGCGGCAGCGCCGACCGCCGGCAGGCTTGCCGCGATCGCGGCGATCGTGATCGGCAGAATCGGCGAGCAGCACAGCAACGGCGCAATCAGGGCGACGATCGAGCCGGACGCACTGCCGACGACACCGCCGCCTGAGCCCATGCGCCAGCCATAGACGCCGAGCGGTAGGGTCAGCGCCAGCAGGCCAGCCATCACGATCGCCAGGAACACGTCCTGCGCGGTCAGAAACGGCAGCGCAACCAGACCGACGGCGCCCCCGGTTTCGCTTGCCGGCAGCAGCATGAGGTAGAAAGTGAGCAGGACGATAAAACTGATCGCCGCCCACATGCGATAGCCGGGGTGCCCAAACACCAGCCGCAACGCCTGGGGTATGACCATCGATCGGGCGCGGATAACCGCAGTCGCACTCATTTTGAATCCGACGCAATGAAATGCTTGATCTTTCCGAATGTCACCGAAGGTGCCGAGGACGTGGCGACGATCTGGTTCTGGGCGTCGATCAGCTGATAGATGTCCACGTAATGGTGTGGATCATACGCGGCTGCCAGTTCTTTTGTCGCATCGCCGAACACGAAATGCGGGTCTTTGAGCAACGTGGGCGCGACCTGTGCGGCAAATTTTTCGATCGTGATCCCCGGATAACCGCCGTTCTTGTAGTCGCGCAGAACAATGATCTTCAGGTTCGACCGGTCGATCAGTGCTAGATGATGCGCGAATGCTTTCAGCCCCGCCTTGCAACTGCCGCACCAGGTCGCGACTTCCCAAATGATCAGCTTCTGACCGTGATAGGTCGCCAGTCTCACCAGATGCCCCCGCGACCGGAACGACGCGTCCGGGGCTGTCTTGGCCGATGTGACCGGCGGATTCTCAGGTGCCATCATCGGGGAAGGCGCCGCATGTGCGTAGGCCGGAACCAGAGCGGCGGCGGCAAACGCCAGGGCAAAAATTGTAGATTTCGGGGTGAGATGACGTAAGCGTTTCATGGCGTTGGTTGCCTTCGGGTTGATGGTGGTCATCCGGCGCAGCAGGAGAGTTTGGCGACATCCTTCTGAAAGCCGAGCGATGCGAGTTTCAGCCCCTCGACCGTCGTCAGATAGGGAAACAGCGTTTCCGCGAGATCGGTAACAGTGAGATTGTGCTTGATCGCGAGCACGGCGGTCTGGATGCTGTCGGCGCTCTCGGGTGCCAGAATATGCGCGCCGAGCAGCCGCAGGCTGCCCGCTTCTGCCACCAGCTTGATCAGTCCGCGGGTATCGCGGGCTGCAAGCGCGCGCGGTAACGCTGCGAGGTCGAGCCGGACAGTGCGAACTTCATGGCTGTCACGTCGGGCTTCGGCCTCTGTCAGGCCGACGCTGGCATATTGCGGATCGGTGAACACTACTGTGGGCATGGCACGGGAATCGTAGCGTCTGGCATTGCCGTTGAGTACGTTTTCCGCCGCCAATTTGGCACCGTAGGCCGCCATATAGACATACTGGTCCCGCCCGGTGACATCGCCCGCCGCATAGGTGCCTGGTCGCCGGGTGGCGAGATGCTCGTCGGTCATGATCGACCCGTTGCGGTCGAGCGCAATTCCTGCCGCCTCAAACCCCATATCGCTTGTGTTGGCGGTGCGCCCTGTAGCGTTCAGGACGCGCTCCGCTTCAATGGTTTCGGCGCGATCCTCGATCATGACATCGAGTGCAATGCCGGTCTCGCTGCGCCGTATGCGTTCATACTGCGCGCCATCCCGAATCGTGATGCCTTCATCGCGCATATAGCCCGCAAGGGATTCGCTGATCTCCGGCTCGCCCGCCGGCAACAGCCGGGTGCGGCAGACGATGGTGACGGCAACCCCGAACCGCGCGAACATCTGGCCAAGTTCGCACCCGATCACGCCGCCGCCGATGATCAGGAGGGATTTGGGCAAACGGTCCAGCGCGAGCGCTGTGGTGCTGGTGAGATAGGGAACCTCGTCCATTCCGGGAATCGCGGGCACGGCGGCCGAGGCGCCGGTGGCGATCACGACCCGATCGGCCGGAAAAATTGCACCGCCCGCCTCAATCCCCGCGTCGGTAAACCGCGCGCGGCCCTGAACATAGCGGATGGTCTCGTATTCCGGGAGCAGCGCCTGGTATTTGGCACCGCGCAGATCGGCGACGAGCTGGTCCTTCTGTGCGATCAGGGCCGACCAATCATTGATCCGCGCAGCACCCGCGATGCCGGCGAAGCGGCTGGAAGATTTGGCATGATGAAACGCCTCGGCTGCGCGGATCAGGGTTTTCGACGGCACGCAACCGATATTCACGCAGGTGCCACCGATCGTGCCATGACCGATCAAGGCGACGTTCGCGCCGAGTTCGCTCGCCCGGATCGCGGCGGAAAACCCCGCCGATCCAGCACCGATCACCACCAGATCGGGGGTCGCGGTGCGGGAGGATGCGCAGCAATCGCAGCAATCATGTGTCGTCACAGCGTCCATGCCGTTGGTCCTTGTGGTGAGAGCCGGATCGGCCTACGCGACGAGGTATGGGATCTGTAGTAAGTTCAGGTGCAAGCGAAAAAAATGCCCGCGCACTCACAAAGGCGCGAGACGCGTTGGGACCGATGATCCTGATCGGCGCGCTAGCCACGCAAACGCGGTGCAATATCGAGACGATCCGATTCTACGAGAAGATTGGCGTGTTGCCAAAACCGGCGCGCACTGAGGGCGGCCATCGAATGTATGGCCCCGCCCATGTCGAGCGTCTCAGCTTCATCCGCCGCGCGCGTGAACTCGGCTTCACGCTCGACGAGGTGCGCGCTTTGCTGCGCCTGGCAGACGAGCGCGATCGCCCCTGCGGCGAGGTAAAATTGGTCGCCGAGGCTCATCTCGCGGAAGTGCGGATCAAAATCACCGATCTGCGCGCCATGCAAAAGGCGTTGACCACTTTGGTCACGCAGTGCGACACCGGCGACGGAACCGATTGTGCGTTACTCGAAGCCCTATCACGTCAGCGAACCTGATGGCGCAAAGCCGGTCACGCTTTCCATGTATAGATGCAACCGAGCCCTGATATTGATCGAATTGGCTGATCTACACTGATCTACCCGACCGCATGCTGGGCACCTTGACTATGAGCCAGATGACCCAGGCTGGGCAGCTTCGGATCGGAGCGGACCGATCGCCATCAAAGGCCCAATCCACAGTCCCGACCGAGCTGCCAGGAAATCCCGCCATCTGTGACGAGTCCAACAACCTCCCGACCAAGACTGCGCTCGATGACCGGTCGCCAAGGCACAAGCGTGAACTCCTGGGCGTTTTCGATCAGCGCGTAGCGGCCCGAAGCAAGCTGCACCGTCTCGCGATAGGTGCCGCGGATCGTCTCGCCTCGCGTCGCCAAGCGGAACGGCTGGTCCCGCGTTGTGGCAATCTCCGCGCCAACTCGCGCCAACTCTCGGCCTTCGAGCCTTGCCAACAAATCTCGCCGGTAGAACACTCTCCCCTTCCCGTCCCGGCGCGCATCGCCGTGCGCAATGTGATGCCGGCGGCGTTGATCCAACGCAACTTCGATCTCCGCGCCAAAGCCGGCCATGGTAACCGGCAGGCGGTCCCTGCCGATGAGTTGGCGATCCAGCCAGGCGGCACCGTCGCTGGCGATCTGCCTCTCCAGGTCGAGCGTCGATAACACGCGCAAACTGACGGCTGGCGAGCGCCCGGCATCATGGAGAGCGGCATGTTGTTCGAACCCGGTTGGAATGCGCCAATGATCGGCATCCACCCGCTCGACAAGTCCCGCGCGCCGCAGGGCTTCCAGCCGGCGGATATGCGCCTCGATATAGGCGTCTGGATCGGCGATGCCGGGATCAGCGCGCGCGTCTGCAAAGTGATCCGCGGGCCGATAAATACCGCTATGTTCCTTTGCCAGTCGGGCAATATTTTGATCGGCCGCGCGCGGTTCACGACCTGCGGCGCCAACCTCGAGGATGGCGCCGATCGGTGCGGAATCGACGCCGGCCACGCCGGTCGGAAGCTCGATATAATGGGTGCGGCCATCGATACCGTCGATGACCAGATGAACGCGATCGCCCAATTCGTCGGCACTGAGCCCACGGCCGAGCAGCCGGCCGATGATCGGAGCTGCTATCGCCTCATCCTTGCCATGAATGACGATCTGTTCCGCACCGCGCTCAACCTTTTGGCTCGCCATCGCGCGATGCATGGTTTTGATAATGTCGCCCTGCTCGCCGAGATGGCTGAGGGTCTGCTCCATCTGAGGCTTCAGCAACCAGCGGCCAGTATCGATCTCCTGGGCAAGACCAAGCCGTTGCAGCACTTGCAATCGCCCTATCCGGAGATGTCGATCAAAATCGGCGTGGCGCTCATTTCCGGTGGCTCGCGTGTCTACGACACCATCGGTCGTTTCTCCGGCCTCCCGTAGCAGGGCACGGTCGATCCGGGTCAGTTTTTCCTGATCGATTTCAAGCTGGAGCTTTTGCTGCTGCTCGAGCATGGTTTCCGGACCAAGTTCGATTGTCGCAAGTTCCGACGCGCGTTCGCGGATGCCATGGGCGAGATAGGCGCCGGCGATCACCAGGTTCTCGCCCAGTTCATCGACACCGCGGATCACGATGTGCGTATGCGGATGACCGGTGTTGAAGTGATCGACGGCAAGCCAGTCCAGCTTTGTCGCCAGATCCTGCTCGACCTGCCTCATCAGGTCGCGCGTGAAGGATCGGAGATCCGATAGCTGCGGTCCATCCTCGGGCGCCACAATCAGCCTGAACTGGCGCGGATCGCCCTCTGCCCGATCCAGAAAGGCAGAACCATCGGCGCGGTCGGAAGTCGCCGAGTAGAGTTGACCCGGTGCACCATCTCGGGTCACGCCATCGCGCTGGAGGTAGCGAAGATGCACCGCGGCGGCGCGGCTGCCGCCGCGCATGGGGGTATAGCGCGCCTTGATCACCACCCTGCGGGCGCCTGGCTTGGCGTTCGACCAACCGCGAGGTGATGCTGCCCGGCCGCGCGCAAACGTGGCGCCACGGCCGCGCTTGGCGGGAAGACTGGCAAAATGGCGAACGGTGTCTGTTGGTGGAGCTGCTGATGATCGGCTGAGTGCTCCCGCACGGGAGATGGCGCGCTTGATTTGCGTCGATGCCAGAGCCCGGCGGTCATCTCGGCTGTGCTTACGTCCAAGCCGGGGACGAAGGGGCAGATCATCTTCGTTGTGAGTCATCGCCTGATCATGCCGATGATCGCGAAAATCGAGAAGGTGCTTTGGTGGCACTGCGAAATTTGAAGCGAAGACACAGGTCCTGGCAGGATGGACGTGCCCCTCGGCAAGCTCTTGGCACGGTGCATGATCTCGCTAACCCAATGTGCAGACACGGAAAATCACGGCGGTCAGGGCCGTGTGGTGCCGCGCACCTTTATCTTGCCCTCCCTAAACGGCAAAATTTCCAGGGACTTTCGGCGATCTTTGTCAGTTGCACATTATCACAGAATGACACCTTTGCTGCGCTCGATCACGATTTCGCTCGCCAGAACGCGATATATGGCTGATCCCGCGTCCTCAAATGGTCGGTGCGTAAAGTCGATGCAAAGAACACGCAGCCTGCCGGCGCAAATGCGGGTAATCTTGGCGTTTTCATGGTGTGCGATCGAACGGTCCTTGCCGTCTGATCAGCTCGACTTTTGCCATGAACAGACCCCTATTGGTGCTTGATGCCGAGCGCGGGATCGTCTGCAAATCAGTCGCGGATTGGTAGCTGAATGTGGATTGGTAGCTGAATATCGAAACCGGCGAACGACTTTCGCTCATCAACGGTATCGCCATCGATGCGTTGATCTTCGGCGCAACCGCCGCAAGGTAGCGCTGCGTTTGCGCCGGTAATGCGCGACCGGTGAGCAGCGTCTGCTCAAGCCGAGCCGGACCGGCATTATAGGCGGCCAGGAACCACGGCGCGCCAAATCGATCGAACATCTCGCGCAGATACGCAGCACCGGCCATGATGTTGTTGCGCGGTGCATACGGATTGGCCCCGAGATCGTAGCGGGCGCGCAGTGCGGCGTAGGTCTGTGGCATCACCTGCATCAGGCCCATCGCACCGGTAGATGATCGGATTGGCTGGCCGTTCAACATCAAATGGCCGCCACTTTCGGCGCGCATCACAGCTGCGATCCAGCGTGCAGGCACACCGAATCGACGCGACGCCGCCCTGATATCGGGCTGCCAGACGACGATGCGGGAATTCCTGTGGTTGTGCACGATCTTCGCCGGGCTATA
The DNA here is from genome assembly GCF_000219295.1 of Acidiphilium sp. PM. NCBI lineage: Bacteria > Pseudomonadati > Pseudomonadota > Alphaproteobacteria > Acetobacterales > Acidocellaceae > Acidiphilium > Acidiphilium sp. PM. Next base: position 26,963 of record NZ_AFPR01000513.1, on the reverse strand, counting down.
GCAACGAGGCGATCCATGAAGTGGCACGAACAGCGCTGCTTTGGCCGCAAGACCGCACGTCGTGACCAAGGTTACGAGTCCCATGGTTCGCTTCTCCTGGTGACGGACGATGCTCGATGAAGCGGCAACGAAAAGCGCTGTCAGCGTGCTCGCTGCGGTCAAGGGTAAGGCACGCCAAAGCGCGCCGGCTGCGCTGCCCTTGACATTCGCTGCGCGCACCGGCCGTGCGGTAATCGGCAGGGACGGCAGGATGGCCGTCCCTGGACCAAACAACAGGATGGTCCGGGAAGGATGCTTGCCGGTCATGGCACATGGCTTCCGGGCGTCCAGAGCGGGGCCATCCGGCCGATGATGCTGCTGATCGGTGTCGGCCCAAAATACCGCCCGTCGAGCGATGTCGGTACGTTGGGGATCAGCACGAAGATGGAACCGGGACGGAGCGGTCCGCAGCCGGTCCAGGCAACAAGTCTGCGTCCACGCCCGTCGCGTTTGAGCGCATCAGCGACATGGTGACCGTCGATCGAGACCCGACCATCGCGCTCGCAAACGGTCTGACCGGCGACGGCGGCGACGCGCTTGAGCAGCGGTACGCCAAGCGGCAGATAATCGCGATTCGCGAACAGAAGCGCGCTGCGCCGGTCCGGCCAGAACAGCACATAATCGCCGACCCGCAGGTGATCGCGGCTCGATCTGGGCAGGACGCGCCAGAAGCCGATCGGTGTGCTGGCGGTGGCGTTCCAGACGATCAGCGGTCGCGCATGCAGCGCGGATGCCACCATCAAGACCAGGCCGGCGATAACGCCGAACAGGAGTTCGCGCACCGGGTGATGGCGAAGCGTCACGATATGCCCATCCAACAACAGCGCAGCCAGGCTCGATGTTGGTCGTCCTGATACGGTCGCGGTGCCTCGCCGCAGCTCAGCCGGTTGTGGACATGGCGCCAATAATGCGGCGCGATGTCCGCCGGATCGAAGCCGGCGCTTTCGATCATGTCGATGGCCGCGAGTACACGCTGAACGCGCGACCAGCCCGACTGGCGGAGCAAAATCTCGCCGCCGGGGCCCATGCCAGGCACGGTCGAGCATGCCTCGGCACGGGCGCAGGCGCGGAGGATATCGACGCGCGACACGACCGTGCCGAAGTCATCTGTCCGCCAGCGGATGAACGCAAAGATCGCGCCGGGCGCGAACCAGATCAGACGTCTACGTTGATCAAGAATTTGTTCGCCAACATCATGACCGAAACGCAGCCATTGCTCGACGCGATGACGGATGAAGACCAGCATCACGCTGGTCAGAGGGTCGTGCTGGCTCATCGCCGTTGCCTCCCGCCAGACCGGCCGCAGGCCGCTTCTGAAGTCGCCCATGAACGTGGCACAGACGCCGGCGAGGATGCACTGCAATCCCCGCAGCCCGCCCCTCAATGCCACTTGCTTCAAGCGCGTTCGCCAGCGCGATGTTCGGGCTGAGCAATGCCGGCCATTTGAGGCGATTCGCGCGCCGATTTTTGGCCCTCGGCCGCCACCTATAACAAGGTAAGACTCAGTACTAGAATTAGTAAGAAAGTAGGGGCGCCAAATTCGCCCACAACTGATTGAATTACTTGTGAAAAATTTGCCGGCGTCCGTTTGATAGGCCGCGCATTTACGGGTGATCGGCCGCGGACCGTCGGGTGATAGGCCGTGATCGTTCACAGTCGGTCCCCCCGGTTTGGGGACAAAAACCCCGGGTTATCCCCAGGCACCAAGGCGGCACTGTGGATGGGCACGGCATATCGGCCGATCCGCACCCCCTCCTTGCCACGGTGCCACACAGGATCGAGCCGATACGTCAGCAGCCGCCCGGAACGCGCCAATCTGCGCAAAGCTGCGACAAAGTCGCAGTGCCGTGCGACGCTTCCGGAACGGGCGTGCAACAGGTCGAATGAAACCACCCAGCCTGTGGATTGTTGGGCGGCGTGCTTGCGCGCGAGCAGCCAGAGCCATCGCCGGATGCCTCCCGTCAAACCGAAATAGTCCGGATCGATGGACAGCACCCGGCGCTGCCGCACCGCCATGAGCAACCATTCCGGCAGGGTCAGCAGGACGCCAGCCGGCGTCATTTCCCAGGCCTCGATCCAGCGGAACCGGATCGGCGCGTTGTCCGTGGTGCCGAGCGTGGTCTCCACCACGGTGGCCGCCAGACGGTCGATGGCAGCGGTGAGCCTGGCATACTGGCTGCTGCCGGTACCGCGGCCAAGGAAGCCCAGAATGCGGCTTGCCGGGGCGATCAGCCGGGTCGAGATGTGCAGCCGCTCATCCTGCGCCTGAACCAGCTGTGCGATGGCCCAGATCAGGATATCGGCATCCCAGATCGTCGCGATCGCTGTGGCACCTGCCATCGGCGCCACGTAAACAGAATGCTTCTTCCCCTGATACAGGATTGGTGCGGTACGCGGTGTCTTGGCCAGGCTGAACCAGGGCCAGTTCATCAGATCGACCGGCGTGCGCGGACGGGCGTACTCGAGCATCGCCGGCACGGGGTGATCGCCGCTCATTGCGAAACAGGCCGAGCCGGACGTCCTGGTCCGCGGGCAACGCTGGTGCCGGGATCAGAGGTAGATTGCCGAGCACCGGCTTCGGCCCAGGCCTGGAGGTCGGCCAGCCGATAGACAACGCGACCGCCGATCTTACGATAGGCGGGGCCACTGCCGAAGCTGCGATGCTTCTCCAGCGTTCGGCCCGACAGTCCAAGAAATCGTGCGGCTTCCGGTGTCCGCAGATAGCGTGTTGGCAGATTGGGTAGCATGTCCTGTTGCATGGCGGCGATCTCCATCGGGCGGCCGGCAATCGGCGCGCATCGCCACGCAGGATCGGCGCTCGGCTATGCAATGCTCAGGGCCGTTTTCAGGGGGAGGCAAAAATTGGCCAGGGTGGGGATAGCGTGATCGGCCAGCGTCGAGGACCAAACACGCGACATTGACATCGTCGGAAGTGGCGGGTTCACTCCGCGCCATGACGTATCGTCAGCTCAACGCAGTGCAGCTTCGCGTCACGATTGCAGATATTGAACCGCCAATCTGGCGGCAGCTGGTCGTGCCACTGGCGTGGGATCTCGGGATGCTCCATCTGGTCATCCAGGCAGCGTTCAACTGGTGGAACAGCCATCTGCATGAGTTCCAGATTGGCGGTCTGTCCTACGGCGATCCGGAAGTGATCAATGAATTTGGCGATGAGGAACACAGGGCTTTCGATGAAACCGAGGTCAGGCTTCGCGATTTCCGTCGCGAGCCGGGGTTGATGTTCATCTACAACTATGATTTCGGCGACGATTGGAACCACTTGGTAGAGATCGAGGATTTTCTGGCGCTCGACCCGGTTCCGCGATTTGCGACCTGCATCGCCGGAGCGCGCGCGCGTCCACCTGAGGATGTCGGCGGGGTGTCGGGTTATGAAAATTTTCTCGAGGTGATGGCCGATCCGACCCATGAGGATCATCGATCCACCAAGACTTGGGCCGGTGGCTATTTCGATCCAGAATGGTTTGATCTCGCGTTGGTCAATAAAAATGTAAAGAACGCGCTCAAGCCGAATGTTCGCAGGCGCCTTCACCAACCAAAACCGAAACGGTTGTCGCGATGACGCGACTCGTCGAGCGTAGCGAAAAATAATACGATCGACCTCTCTGGATTTTCAGCAGATACCGATTTCCAAACTGGCATTCAGGTAACAATGAACCTGCCTATCGAGTGAATTGAACGCTCACTACCGGAAATGTCGGTTGAAAGTGACAGCGTCGGCTTGACAGGCGAACTCATCTGTCGGTGACTTGATGTATTGGGCTTTGATCGGGCGGGGAACTGACCATGGCAGAGCGTTGGGCAGCGGGATCTATTGTGGCGAAGCGCGGCGTGGGGTGGGGACGCAAACCACGGTTGCATCATTTGACCGAGGCGGCACAAGGTAAGTTTCATTACACGATCGGGCCATATTCCGAACCGGTGCTGAGCATCGCACCAGGTGATCGGGTGCGGGTCGAAACGCGCGATGCGTTCGAGGGCGCGATCCGCACCGAGCGCGACAAGCCGAGCAAGCGGCTGCGCATGCCCTTCGTCAACCCGCAGAATGGCCCGATCATGATCGAAGGCGCCGAACCGGGCGACGCGCTCGCGGTGCATATCGAGACGATGAAGCCACGCGGCGAGAATCCGCGCGGCACCTGCTGCATGATCCCGCATTTCGGCGCGCTCACCGGGACGGCGCTGACCGCGACGCTGGCGCCGCCGCTGCCGGAAATCACCCGCAAGGTGCATGTGGATGAGAAAGAAGTGCGCTGGAGTGCCAGGGTGGTTCTGCCCTACAGCCCGCATATCGGCACGCTCAGCACCTCGCCCGAGATCGACAGTATCAACTCGCTGACCCCCGGCGCGCATGGCGGCAACATGGATCTGCCGGATATGGGGCCGGGCAGCATTACCTATCTGCCGGTGCGCGCGCCGGGGGCGCGGCTGTTCATCGGGGATGCCCATGCCTGCCAGGGCGACGGCGAGGTGTGCGGCACGGCGGTGGAATATCCCTCGCTCACCACCATTCGCGTCGATCTGATCAAGGGCTGGGCGCTGGACTGGCCGCGCCTGGAGCGCGAGGATTTCATCATGACCATCGGCAGTGCGCGGCCGCTGGAGGACGCGGCGCGCATCGCCTATCGCGAACTGGTGCTCTGGATGGATGCGGAATACGGGTTCGACCGCTGGGACGCCTATATGATGCTCAGCCAGTGCGGCCGGGTGCGGCTCGGCAATTTCGTCGATCCGAACTACACCGTCGGGACGGCGATTTCGAAAAAATATCTGATCGGGCAGGAAGGGTAGGGCGATGGATCTCGGATTGCGGGGCAGGCGGGCGCTGGTCACCGGGGGCACCAGGGGAATTGGCCGGTCGGTCGCCGAGCATTTCGCGGCGGAAGGTGCTGATGTCGCGATTTGCGCGCGCAACACCGATGAGGTCGCGGAGGCCGTCGCCGCGCTGACGGCGAAGGGCGTGCGCGCCACCGGCCGCGCGCTCGACGTCGCGGACGGCCCGGCATTGTCGCAATGGATCCGCGATGTCGCCGCCGAATTCGGCGGTCTCGATATCGTGGTGTCCAACGTTTCGGCGCTTGCGATCGGCCAGGACGAAACATCGTGGCGCGCGGAGTTCGAGACCGACATGATGGGCACGGTGCGCGCGGTGGATGCGGCGATGCCGTTTCTCGAAGCCTCCGACGCCGCCTCGGTCGTGGTGATCGCCTCGGTGTCGGGCCGCGAGGTCGATTTCGCCGCCGGACCCTATGGCGTGTTCAAGGCGGCACTGATCCACTACGCCAAGGGGCTGTCGTTCCAGCTCGCGGGCAAGGGCATCAGGGTCAACGCGCTCTCGCCGGGCAACACGTATTTCCCAGGCGGCGTGTGGGAGAAAATCGAGCACGGCAATCCCGATCTGTTCCGGCAGGCGATGGCGCTGAACCCGACCGGGCGAATGGGCAAACCCGAGGAGATGGCGCGCGCGGTGGTGTTTCTCGCCAGCCCCGCCGCGAGTTTCATCACCGGCACCAATCTGGTGGTCGATGGTGCGCTGACGCGCGGCGTCCAGTTCTGACATTGTTGAAGGGAAATTTACCACCAACGACGCGATCTCGTGACCTTGGCATCGTTCGGCGTTTTTGGCGGGGATGTCAGATTGGGCGCGGCGGTTTCAGCAGCCTGAACGCGGCGCCATCGCGCCAGCGCCGAGCGGTCGCAACCAGGGTGCGAACCCGGCTGCGGGCGCCGCTGTCTTCCCAGGCGGACGGCGGCTCGCCGAGCACAGCCCGGTGGATGTCCCGCTCACTGGCCCCCGATGCGGCAAGGTCGAGCGCCCAAGCCATGTAGGCGATCTTCAGCCCGCGCGGATGCCGTTTCGGGCGTGGAATGCCGGGGCGGGCTGAGGCGCGCGGCCGCGACGCAAATTGCCAGAATGACCGCGCCGCTTCCAGGCGTTCTGCATGCCAAGCATCCCAGGAGATGATCGGCGTTAGTGGTGCGCTCGGTGGCGGTGGATCGAAACCAGGGAAAATCAGATGATGTCGAATTCCGACAGTCGGCGCGACAATCAGATGATAGCCATCCGGTGTCGCCCGACTAATGTGACGCGCACCCCAACGGTCCGGCTCGAACCGGACTAGGGTTAGGTTAGTCGCTTCATCGTCACCAACGGTGACATAAATAATGCGGGCAGTAGCCTCTGCACGCCAGAACAGCATTGCATGGTCACCAATGGTGTCTGGATTTTCGAGGAAATCGTAACCTCCATCGTTTGCAGAGCGACGGTGATGCTTCCGGTTGCGGATGGCGTTCGAGCGTTACTGCTGCGACGTAATCGTCTCGGTATGCTGCGCTGCGTCGAACCAACTCCCAGACCAGACCGTCCGGTGATAAGGTCTCGATATAGCCATACCGCGCGGCGAGGCGCTCTCGCGTGAAGGGCCGCATCTCGCTCCTCCGATGCGACAGCACTTCTGCCGCGTCTTCAGAGATGGAATCGGGTTAAGCCAGAGACTTGGCAACTCCGTCGCGGCAGTTTTGCCGTTCAACTTTTTGTGTTCGGACAGGCACGTCGCCGCGCGATGCGAAAACATTTGTGGTTAAGCGCCACCCTCGACGTATTTGGCCTGGAGCAATTGCCGCCAGCCGGAATTCGTCATCCATCTGGCCCGTGCCAGGTGGGTCTCGTAAGCGCGGCGCGCGCGCGCTGGCTCCTTGGCCGGATCGATCAGCAGCGCCTCACGGGCGACATCTTCCCAAGGCACATTGTCGTGCTCAGCATCCAACAATATCAGATAATGAATGGCGTGGATTTCATCGTATGGCGTCAGCTGATCAGAGATGGGTGCTTCGTCCGCAATCGGCGCATCGAAATAAGGTCTACGCATGACAAAAATCTCCCCGATATCAGCGGGTAGCCGCGTCCGGATCGAGTAAATCCATCGGGCTGACTCCCAATGCAGAAGCCAACTGATCGATCGTGTCCACCGTGGCTGCATGCTCTTCACGCTCAATCATGCCAACATAGTTCCTGTTCAATTTTGCGCGGTGCGCAAGTTCTTCCTGGCTGATGCCTCGTTCAGCGCGCACGCGGCGCATATTACGGGCCAATATCTCCCTGAGTGACATGCTCAGGAAGCGGCCCGACCACGCCGCCGCGCGCCACCCAATATATTAGGTATTCGGGACCGGGAACGCTAGTTCGTTGCGCCGGCTTGGTAGCGATTTCCACCGGGAAGGTTTTATGTCACCCGATCTCTGAACACGCGAAACGCCCCGCCCGAGCCGGGCGGGGCGCCGTGGCGGCTGGCCTCAGCGGGACCAGATCAGGCTGTAGCTGCCCTCCGTCTCGGCCTCGACTAGGCTCGCGTAGATCGGCTGCGGAAAGCTCGGGTCGTCGAGCTTGATCGAGAGGTATTCGCGCCCGGTCTCCTTGGCCTTGCGGCTCCAGGCAGCACCCAGTTCAACATTGCCGGCCGCGAAAACCCTGAAATCGGGAGCCTTGTCGGTGCCGTTTTCGGCGGGAACCAGCCGCGCCTTGGCATTGATGCTGAGGGTCCGGACGGTGCCAGTGTAGCCGTTCGCATCCTTGGTGAAGTTGCCGATGATCGCCATGGTAGATCTCCTTCGCTTGGGTTGTCGGGGCCACCCTGTGCGGCCTCGATGGCGGTCCTGAAGCCGAAAGGCGATCGACCCGCACCACTTGCGGCCGTAGCGCAGCGGAGGATGGTGCTGCGAGAGTTTCTTGCCTCGCGAGGAATGCCGCACTTGGGCGGCAGGGGAAGAAAGTCGCAGCAGCGCCGTTGCGGGCAGGCGATCGCCTTTCGGCTAGATCCGCCCATTACGAGGCCGAACGGGTGGCAACGCGCCAAGCCTCAAGGAGATGGTGGCGAATCCGGTCGGCAACAATCAAGGTGCCACGATGGCACGGCACTGCCGGATCATTTTGCGCCATGACAGGCAGACTATTCCACCCGAAAGCGGAGGCAACGCGGTTGGAGGAGGTTTGCGGATCGGCAGGATCGATGCTTTGCTTGGCCGCGAGGCCAACTATTCGAGGTGCAAGAGATCAATTGCGTGATCCTGATAGGAGATGCAGGCGGTTACGTGCGCGCGTCGCTATGGCCGAGCGGGGCTTTGCGCTCGGAACGGGTTGGTTACGCGCAGCCGGCCATCGATCACGAGCCTGTCCTGGATGTCGTCTGGCGAGAGCATATCGCAATTGACGTGGTACAGCGACCCATGAAGACGGAACCCAGCGGGGTGACATCTTCATCGATCGTGGCCGGAAGCAGATGAATATTATTCCTTTACACGAACGTATTGGTCGGCCGGAAGCTCGTGGTCGCGACAATGCTCGGCATGCCACCAGCCAGTTTTCGAATGCCGACGCGAGTTCCCTTGTACCACGGATTGGTGCTCATTGGATCGGTATAGGGTGAGGTCAGGCTGTTGGACGTACCGAGCCAGTGATACATCAGTGCAAACACCATGCCCGGCGGCACCGCGTCGGTCTCATAGACTGCAAAAGTCTCGTTGCCTTGGTCGTTGTAGATCATGACAATATCGCCATCGCTCACACCGAGCTTCTTCGCGTCCGCCGGGTTGACCTGCACAAAGGGTAGCGGTGTCCCCTCGGTTTTCTGCGCCAGCAGACGCATATGGTAGCTGGTTTGCCAGAGCGGCTGGCTGCGGCCCATGGTGAACCAGAACGGATATTTGCTCCGGTCCGATTTCAGATAGCCGGCGACAATCTTGGCCTCTGCGTAATCGTCCCAGGGCCTCGCTCCGTACCAACTGAATTTGCCGTCCTTGGTCATGAAGTTCCAGGTCGGATACAGCCGCTTGGTGCCGACGAGTTCGCCGGTGTTCGGGTCCATGCGCACCGGGGTCTGGATACCTTTCTGGCCAATTTTGCGCAGATAGACATAGTCAACACCCTTGAAGCTCTCGGGATCGAGCTTGCTCGCCTCCGATGCCGGCACTTTCGTGTTCATGCCGACATAGAGATCCTCCTGGATCGATTTGACGACATCTGCGCCATGCTTCCAGTCCATGCCGGAAAAGCGCTTTGCGATGTCGGCTTTACCGTCGGCCTTGTAAAGCGCTTCGAGTTTCTGGCCTACCAGTCCGTGAATTTCCCAGTCGGGTTTTGCGTCACCGGGGGGGTCCATGAACCGATCGTCGAGGCGCATCAGGCGATCGCCGCAATTGAGCGAGATGTTTTCCGCTTCGCCCCATTGCGCCGCAGGGAGGATCAGATGCGCGTCGCGCGTGCTTTCGACCATGTAGATATTCTGCACGGTCAGGAACAAGCCACCGGTTTTTTCGAGCCCGTCTAAGATACGATCGGCAAGCGCCTGAATCGAGGCGGGTTCGCCGTCGCCCTGCTTCTGTGCTGACAGAAAATCGGTCAGCGCCTGCGCGCGTTCACCGATCCGCTTGCGGAACCAGGCGTTGTTCTGGGCGGCCAGATAGGGATTGCAACCGATCAGCCAGAACGTCTTGCCCTTGCCCTCCTGGACGTATTTGTCAACATCCGGTGGCGGCCTCAGTCCCGGATAGGGCGGTCGCGCATAACCCTCCTGATGGCCGCCCTGGCGTCCGGTTCCCGTGCCCGGCCGGCCGATGTTGAAGGTCAGTGCGCCGAGCTGGGCGATGGCGGCGACCGCGTCATATTGCCGATAATTCCAGATCACGCCCTTCTCGTAGAGGATCAGGCTGCGCCGCCAATGGCCGCCTGGCTTGGGTTGGGCGATCCACGCGGCAGCCTGCTCGATCTGCGCCACCGGAACGCCGGTTATTTTCTGGGCGCGCGCCATGAAGTCTTTATAGGGCATCTGGAGTTCGAGGGATTTCTTCTTGTAGTCCTCGAACGTGGCCATATCCGTATGCCGGTTCAGGAAGTCCTTGTTGTAGTATTTCTTTTCCCACACTGCCCGAGCGACAGCGTTCATCAACATGTAGTCGGCACCGAGATTGGGCCGCAGATGCAGCACTTTCGCGCCGGTTTTACGCGCCGCGCTGACAGTCGATGAAATGCGCGGATCGACGATCACCATGCGTGCGGCTGCTACCGGCTCGCCCTTGGCGTAATGCTTCTTCTTTTCATCGATCGTGGTGCCCTGCAGATTGGGCATCATATGAGCGACGAAGAACACCGTCGCGGTATCGTAGGTGTTCGCTCCCCACAACATGATTGTGTCAGCGAGCCGGGCATCCTCGTAGCAATAGTTCAATTCGAACAACCCGCGATCGCGTGTTCCATAGGTTTCAGCACTATAAGCTGGACGATTATGGATGCCAGTGTGCTTCATCTGCAGGCCGGTGAACAGCAACCGGCCGGTGCCGTAAGTGTTCTCCATGCCGCCACCTCCACCACCGTGGTCATAGATCTTGGCGCAAAGATCATCGGCCCCGTATTTGTCCATCACTCCTTTCAGAACACGTGCCTGCAATTCGATCGCGGCGTCCCACGGGATGACGTTGAACATGTCGCCAACACGCAATAGCGGATAATGCAGGCGTGCCTGGGTGGGGCGGCTATCCGACCATGTCGTTTTCGCATTGATCGCGCCGCGGCTGGAATGATTGCCCTGCAAATTGATCGGCGAATCGTGGGCCGGCACGATCGCGACGTGATAGGTGCCACCGTCACGTCGCTGGATCGTCGAGTGCATCGATTCGGTATATGAGAATCCGGCGATCGGTGGCTGCGGACTGGTGAAATCAACATCGAACGCATTGTCGCCGGCCTTCAGCCCACCGGCGAGCCCGTCCGGCCAGACATAGACCTTATAGCCGCAGCCGACGGTGCAGTACTGGCAGACCGTATTGTAGGCTTCGGCATTCTTCGGTGGCAGCGGGACGGATTCTTCGCGGCGATATAGAGCCATGGTCATCTCCCCCGGATTTGATCGATATTTCTGGATTGTTAGGCCGCGTCGTTCTGGCGTCCCCAGATCAGGCCGGACACGCCGTCGGCATGGATGTCGCCGCTGGTAGCGTCGATCCGCAGCTTGATCTGTGGCAGATAATCCGATGCCAGGCCCTGATAGGGCACACCGTTTTTGGCCGGATCGAACATGGAGTAGTGGCATGGGCAGATAAACCGACCGCCTTTGAAGGCGACCGGGCAGCCCATATGCGTACAGATGCCGGAGAAGGCGACGATGCTACGGTCCGGCCCAATACCTTCGTAGGCAGGCGCTTTGAGCTTCAGCAGCCATGCGGGGGAGCCGGCATCGGGATAGTTGAAAGAAATCGGCTTGCCGGCGCTCAGTTGATTAGCATTGCCGACCTTGATGGAAGGCCACGGCTTGCCATCGGGCATCATCGAACTGGCGTGAGCCAGGATAGGGCGGGCAACGGCGCCAGTTGCGGCGGAGACCTGGACGAACCCTCGACGCGATAATTTCATCGGCGTTTCCCCTTACGTTTTGATATTACGAGTCTTGTAGAACTGTAGTCCATAAACCGTCAAGATAATTTCACAATGGTGCGACCTGCCGGGGTTGACTGCCGCATGATTGGCTCCTTAATGACACCATCATACGATAAATATGGAAATATATGATGAGCAGCCCAAGGAAACCCGACTCCACCTGGACGATTGTTGCCCTGGCCGCACTCGCCCATGAGCATCGCCTCGCTGCCTATCGCCTGCTGGTCGAGGCCGGTCCCGCGGGATTGCCGGCCGGGGAAATCGCCGAACGTATCGGCCTGGTGCCATCCTCACTGACGTTTCACATCCAGGCGCTGCTGCGCGCCGGGCTGATCAGCCAGCGGCGGGCCAGCCGGCATGTGATCTATGCCGCCGATTTCGGTGCGATGAACAGCTTGGTCGGATTTCTGGTGCAGAATTGCTGTGGCCAGGAGATGCCGGTCTGCGCCCCCAGCTGCAATCCCGCTCGACCATCGGCGAAGCAAAAGGCGCTTCTGGCCAAAGGAAAATCGGCGTGACCGAGCAGACGCTCAACGTGCTGTTCCTTTGCACCGGCAATTCCGCGCGCAGCATCATGGCCGAACGGCTGGTCGAGCGCTGGGGGGATGGCAAATTTCGGGGGTTTTCCGCCGGAAGTCATCCCAAAGGTGCCGTCCATCTAATGGCGATCCGAATGCTTGAGGAAGCCGGGTTGCCAACCGCGGGCTTGCGCTCGAAATCCTGGGACGAATTCGCGCAACCAAGCGCACCGGCAATGGATTTCGTGTTCACGGTCTGCGACGACGCCGCAGGCGAGGTCTGCCCCATCTGGCCCGGTCAACCCATGACCGCACATTGGGGTGTTCCCGACCCTACCGCGGCTTGTGGCAGTGAACTTGATCAACTGACCGCTTTTCGCGATGCATTCCGGATGCTGGAGACACGGATAAAACTGTTCGTGAGCCTGCCTTTCGGCAAGCTGGAACGCGCCTCCCTCGCCCGCCGTACGCAGGAGATCGGTCGGATGGGGGTGATTACCGAAGAAGGTTCGGCGGCATGACCGTCACGATCTACCACAACCCCGACTGCGGCACGTCTCGCAACGTACTCGCCCTGATCCGCAACGCCGGCATCGAACCCACGATCATCGAATATTTGAAGACCCCACCGTCGCGCGAAACCCTGATCGATCTGATCGCCAGGATGGGCGTGCCGGTGCGCACCGTGCTGCGTGAAAAAGATACACCCTATGCCGAACTCGGTCTTGCTGACCCGATCCTGCCCGACGCCGTGTTGCTCGATGCGATGATGGCGCACCCGATTCTGATCAATCGCCCGATCGTGGTGACGCCGCTGGGCGTTAAACTCTGCCGACCGTCGGAGACGGTGCTCGACATCCTGCCGGCACCGCAACGCGCTGCCTTTGCCAAGGAAGACGGTGAGGCCGTGGTCGATTCCGCCGGTCAGCGCATCCGCTAAATCTTTTCGATCAGAGGCCGTCCATGCTCGCCCTTGCGGTGTTCATCGCAACCCTTGTGTTCGTCATCTGGCAGCCGCGCGGTCTCGGCATCGGCTGGAGTGCCATGGCCGGTGCGATCGTCGATCTCGCGCTCGGGGTGATCCACTGGCGCAACATCCCGACGGTCTGGCACATCGTCTGGAACGCGACCTTCACGTTCGTGGCACTGATCATCATTTCGCTGCTGCTCGACGAAGCCGGGCTGTTCCGCTGGGCCGCCCTGCATGTCGCACGTTGGGGCCGTGGCCGCGGCCGGATCCTGCTGCCGCTGATCGTGCTGCTGGGGGCTGCCATTGCCGCCGTATTTGCCAATGACGGCGCGGCCCTGCTGCTCACCCCGATCGTGATGGCAATCCTGGTCAGCCTCGAATTTCCGCCCACCGTCGCCCTCGCTTTCGTCATCGCAACCGGCTTTGTCGCCGATACCACCAGTCTGCCTTTGGTGATCTCCAATCTGGTCAACATCGTCAGCGCCAATTACTTCAAGATCAGCTTCGATCGCTACGCGGTGGTCATGGTGCCGATCGATATCGTCGCACTGCTCGCGACTCTCGCCGTTCTCGGTGTGATGTATGGCTGCACCGCCAACCGGAGCTACGCCGTCGCAGCACTCGACGCCCCCGCATCCGCGATCCGCGACAAGCTGGTGTTCCGCGCCGCCTGGCCGGTTCTGCTGCTGTTGCTGATCGCCTATTTCATCACCGCCCCGCTCGGCGTGCCGGTGTCGTTCGTCACGATCATCGGTGCCGTCGTGCTGCTCGCACTGGCCGGCCGCGCCATCGGAAGCGGCGCCCCGATCATTGAGGTTCGCCGCGTGCTGCGCTCGGCACCCTGGCAGGTGGTGGTGTTCAGCCTCGGGATGTATCTGGTCGTCTATGGCCTGCGCAACGCCGGCCTGACCGACTACATCGCCGACGCCCTCAGGCTCTTCGCCGCGCACGGCATCTGGGCCGCCTCGCTCGGCACCGGCATTCTGGCGGCCGTGCTCTCCTCGATCATGAACAACATGCCGAGCGTGCTGGTCGGCGCATTGGCGATCGGTCAGCTCGGCCACGTGGCCCCCGGCATCCATGACGCCATGGTCTACGCCAACATCATCGGCTGCGATCTCGGCCCGAAATTCACCCCGATCGGCAGCCTTGCCACCCTGCTCTGGCTGCACGTGCTGGCGCAGAAGGGCACACGGATCACCTGGGGCCAATATATGCGCATCGGCCTGGTCATCACACCGCCCGTGCTGCTCGCCTCGCTTGCCGCTCTTGCACTTTGGCTGCCCGTCGTGGGAACGCTGGGCCATGGATGATCCAACCAAATTTCCTGCGTTGTGCCCAGACCTCCTGGCACCGCCCGACCTTTCTCAACTCGAACCGACGTCGCGCGCCACCCATAAATCTCGCGTCCTGCTGCTCTATGGCTCGTTGTGCGGGCGCTCCTATTCGCGATTCTTGACCCTGGAAGCCGCCCGGTTGCTCGATCTGATGGGGGCCGAAACCCGCATCTACGATCCGCGCGACCTGCCCGTCACCAACACGGTGCCGGCCGATCATCCCAAAGTGGCCGAACTACGCGCGCTCTCGATCTGGTCGGAAGCGCAGGTCTGGTGCAGCCCCGAGCAGCACGGCGCGGTCACCGGCGTCATGAAGAATCAGATCGACTGGATCCCGCTGGAAGTCGGCGCGGTCCGGCCCACCCAGGGCCGGGTGCTCGCGGTGATGCAGGTCTCCGGCGGGTCGCAGAGCTTCAACGCGGTGAACACGCTGCGTTTGCTCGGCCGCTGGATGCGCATGGTAGTGATTCCGAACCAGTCCAGCGTCGCCCGCGCCTATGAACAGTTCGACGAAGCCGGCCGCATGCTGCCTTCGGCCTATTACGACCGGGTGGTAGACGTGATGGAGGAATTGCTGCGGTTAACGCTTCTGCTGCGCGACCGCGCCGATTACTTGGTGGATCGCTACAGCGAGCGCAAAGCCGCCGCACCGCACCCGGTCGATCGGCTATAAATTCGAAGGTTCAGCAACTTCGTCCTGCGATGACGGTCAAACTCCTGTCGGCGGCGATCCCAGGACTTGCTTCTTATTGAGAGAGTGCGGCTCTTCACCTACTTCGCAGACGGAACCTCAGCCGCCTCCACCCTCGCCGAAGCGCCACACCGGGATGCCGAGGACGCGCGCCTTGTCGGCGAGGTTCTCGCAGATGCCGGAACCGGGGAAGACGATCACCCCGATCGGCATCACCTCCAGCATCCGGTCGTTGCGCTTGAATGGTGCGGCCTTGTTATGCCGGGCCCACTCGGGCTTGAAGGCGATCTGAGTGACCTTGCGGTGATCGGCCCAGCAGGCGGCGATGCGTTCTGCACCGCGCGGGCTGCCCCCGTGCAACAGCACCATGTCGGCGTGCTTGCGATGTACCCGGTCGAGGGTGGCCCAGATGCGGTCGTGGTCGTTGCAGTCGACCCCGCCGGTAAAGGCGATGCGGGGTCCGGCCGGGAGAAGAATTTCGGTCTCGGCGCGGCGCTTGGCGGCGATAAAATCGCGGCTGTCGATCATCGCCGCGGTGAGGGTGCGATGGTTGACCATCGATCCAGCGCGTGGGCGCCAGGTTGAACCGGTGTGGTGCTCGAAGAGGTCGGCGGCGGCATCACGGAGGAGTTCGAAGGCGTTGCGGCGCTCGATCAGCGTCAGCCCTTCGGTGATCAGTCGTTCCAGTTCGACCGATCGGATTTCCGAGCCGTCCTGATCCCGCTGACTGCGGCGCTGGTGGTCCTCATTGGTGTCGAGCGCGCGCTGCACCCGGTCGGCGGTGCGGTGGAACAGATTGACCTGTGACCAGAGCAGATCGGCGAGATCGGGTTCGAGACGCGTGTCGGTAAAACTGGTGACCAACACATCGAAAATATCGGCGAGGGCGCCCTCAAGATGGGTGGCTTCGGGTAATGGGCGCGGGTCGGGTTCGTCCTGGAAGGGGCGATGGCCGAAGAGTTGCAATTCTTCGAGGACCCGGGCGGTCGGAGATGCAGCGTGGACGGGCTCAAAATCGTGGTGCTGAGGGAGCGGGTTGGTCGCCATGATCGGTGTCCTTGTTCGGGTGGCCGCGCCCATCGCGGCCTTCACGGCGATGCTTTGGCCGGGGCCGGGCCGGGGCTGCACCGCCTGCGGCCGGAGCGCAGCGGAGGACGGCGGGCGGCGGCTATTTTGCCTCGCGATGCAAAGCGGCCGGTGTGAAACGTTGCGGCTCGTGTGGGCTGATGCCCGGCCGCGGCGGAAAATAGTCGCCGCCCGCCGTTGCGGCTCCGGCCCGGCTCTGGCCCGATCGCCGCTCTCAGAAGGCCGAGGGCACGGCCCGCTCCCGAACGCAGGACAGGCGGTACCGGCGGCCAATTTCTCGCACCCACGCCGATTGATCAGCCCATTCACGCTGTAATCCCTTTGCCAGGGTCAGTTGATGCAAAACGCGCGGCATCCTCCGGGGTGAGTTGGACGCGCAATCGTGCCCGCACGGCATCCGCACCGAACCGGCGCAGATCGGCATTAAAATCGTTGGTCACCGGCCGGAGAATCCGCACCTCGATCCCGGCCGATCTGACCCGCTTGCGCAGTCGCATCGCCGCCTGACGGCCAGCCTTGTCATTGTCGCGCGCGATATAGAGGCGGCAAATCGCGGGCGGCAGAACCAGGGCGGCAAGATGATTGGCCGATAGGCACGCGACCATCGGCAGTTTGGGCAGAACGCATCGGAGCGACACCATCGTCTCGATGCCCTCGCCGGCCGCCATCACGTGGTTCGCCATACCGAAGCGGACGCCGTGACCAAGAAGATGGCCCATCGCACGCCGTGGGGTCGCGACAGGCGCCTTGCCAAAGCCGGTGGGGTCGAGCCAAGTGCGGTGCGCACCGGTGATCCTGCCGTCGAGATCGGTGACGGCGGCGATCAACGCAGGCCAAATCTCGGTTGGTGCTTCGGCGTATGGCCGATAGTAGCAGCGCGGATGGAATCGAAGGGCAGCGCTTCCGTGGAACGCCGTGATGCCGCGCCAGCGCAGATATGTGTCGGCGATGGTGCCCGCAATCGGCTGCGCCATTGCGAACAGACGGCGTGCCGCTTCGGGCGATCCCCGCGTTGCTCGGGATGGCACGTGCCCGAAAGGTCGATCAGCGGGATTATCGCGCGGCAGGCTCAGGAATACTTGCGCCTCGTCGAGCACGTCGCGGAACCGATCGAGGCCACGGTTCAGGGCGATGAGGTCAAGCAGATCGCCATGCTGAAACGTGGCTCCGTCGGTCCAATTGCCGGCGGCACCCTTGCCGCTTTCAGGTCCGGTCAAGCGGACGAACAGGCTGCGGCCGGGCGTGTTGGCGACGTCGCCCACCAGCCAATAGCGACCCTCGCGATGGCCATTGGAGAGATAGTAGCGGCAGACTGCCTCGGCATCGCGCGCAAGGCGGCGTGCCAGTTCGGACGCTGACATCGACATGGCACCGGCATTCAAAAAGAAAGGGACCCGTCACGATCGACAGGTCCCTATGGCTGTATGGGCAGGCCGCTTGGGCTTATTCGGCAGCGACTGCGTGATCGTCCGTCGGGGACATCGTGGTGTCAGATTCTGTCGGGTCAATAGGGGCTTCGTCGCCGTGAGCCGCCGAATGTTCAACTGCCATAGTGGTGGCAGCCACCTCCGCGGTTTCGGTATTTTGGTCCACGATCGTGGCGGGCATCTGCCAGCCCGGCGTGCGCAGCGGCTCCGGCAACCAGCCCGAGCCGGCAAGAAGTTCCTCGGCCCGAACCGCCATCTCACCCTTCTTCAAGTGGTCGATGGATTGAGCCTGGGCATCGCCCCTCGCCTCCCGCACGGCGTCCAGGATGCGCGCCTTGGTCACCCGGCCAAGGAAGTTATCGACGGTCGGTGACCACCCGGCGGCGACCATGTCGAGCGAGGCGGCGTCCGCCAGGCGGTCGGCGTGTGCGATCGCCTTGGGCCGGCGGCTCCAGGCCTCATGAACCGCGTTGACGGTCAGCGACACGCAATGGGCGAACAGCGCTTCGCGGCTGTCGGTGTCAAAGCCCAGCAGCGCATCCCACAGCGTACCCGGCTCTTCGGGAAGCTGCACGGCCCAGCCGCGATGCCGCGCATCGACCCGCGCCGCTACGGACGTGTCGGCCAGCCCCGGCGCCTGATTGCCGAACATCACGCTCTTCGGCTCGATCTCCAGACAGGAATCCGAGCCGTAGCGATAGAACAGCTTGAGGCAGAGAACATGCAGCACGGCGAGGAACGCCGTTGCCGGGTCTTTACCGAGCGCTTCGCGCAGTGCTAGCGTGCGATACGCGGTGAGCTCGGTCAGCAGTTTGTCGGGGAGCGGCCGGATACCCTCGTCTTCCTCCGGGGGTTCCGGTTGTGGCGGGGCACCGTAGCCCGTTGGCGCCGCACTCGCCACATCGGAATGCGAACCGGATTGAGAGCCCGCCAGTTCGTCGTCGTCGGCCTCTTGCCGGGTGTCACCATATGATCCGCTGTCACCGTCTGGATCGGACATCTCCGGCTCGGCGGCCCGCGGCTCGTCCTCGGCACGCACATAACCGCGCTCGACACGCAGCCGCCCGGAACCGTCGATGCTGACAAAGGCGCCAGCCCGCGCGATATCGACGGTGTCGTAGATCACCGGCCGGCTCTCGATCGCGGTCAACGTGGTCTCGATTTCGCCCAGGCGCTGCTCGACCGCGTCCGGCAGTTCATCTTGATCCGCATGGGCTTCCTCGAGCTGTTCGGCCTCGGCCCGCAACGTTTCGATGATTGCGCTCTCCGCCTCGGTCAAAGGCGGCTGTTCGCCGACGATCAGCCGCAGGCCATAGGTATGGCCATAGGGGAAATCGATCGCCACTTCGACCCATTTCCAGCCTTCGGCACGGATCATTGCCGCGTCACGTTCCAGCGTCTCGCAGACGACGCGCTGGAGCAAACCGGCATCCTGCAGCCAGCCGCCATCGTCCGGCTGGAACAGATCACGCATGACGGCGCCGCCCGCAGCTGCGTAGGCGGCACCGGCATACTGCGCCCGCTTGTCGGAACTGCGCACAGCCCCTTCGGTCAGCAGCCGGCGGATCTGATACGGCTCCTTGTTGTAGGAGCGCTGGATCGCCTCCCAGACCTGCTCCTGGCGCTCATGATCAGAGCTGACCGTGAAGGCCATCAACTGGTCGAGCGTCATGCCGTCCTCGGCATAGACGTCGAGCAGCTTCGGCGAGACTGCGGCAATCCGAAGTCGCTGCTTCACCACAGTAACGGCGACGAAGAACGCCGCGGCAATTTCCTCCTCGCTCAGCCCCTTCTCCCGCAGGGTAAGGAAGGCGCGGAACTGATCGAGCGGGTGCAGCGGTGCGCGCTGGACGTTCTCCGCGAGGCTGTCCTCTTCGGGAATGCCCTCGGTGCGCACCACGCACGGAATGGGCGCGGTGCGGCCCAGCCGCTTCTGCTTGACCAGCAATTCCAGCGCCCGAAAGCGGCGCCCGCCAGCGGGGATTTCGAACAGGCCGGTCTCGGCACCATCGGCGTCGAGCACCGGCCGCACGGTCAGGCTCTGCAGCAGGCTGCGCCGGGCGATATCCAAAGCCAGCTCCTCGATCGAGACACCGGCCTTGATCCGCCGGACGTTGGCCTGGCTGAGCACCAGTTGGTTGAAGGGGATATCGCGCGAGGCGCTGAGGGTGATCTTCTGAACGGTCTTAGTCATGTCGGGAACTCCGCGACGGGCGGCTGGAAGCCACTCTCCCAACCTATCGCACCGTCACGAATCTTCGGTCCGCCCTCTCGCTCTCGATGACGGCCTCAAGCCCCGCCGTCGCCGCCGAGATCCTCTGCCGGTCCATTCGGAAGATTGAACACTTCGGCACCGGCGGCGCGATAGGCGGCGGCAACCACGGCCAAAGGCGCGTAGCTGAACGCGTCGTGCGGCAACGGATCAGGCGGCATGCCGACAGCGATCATCGGTCCCTGCAGCGCCAGCCGCACCACGGCGGCAAAATCGAGGCGCCGACTATCGATCACAGGCAGCCCCGCTTCGATACAGGCGGCCTTGATCGGCTCGGCATCATAGCCGGAGAGCCGGGCGTCATCGTCGTACCAGAGGATAAACCCGCCCCGGCCGATCGAAAGATGACCACCCTCGGTCGCCAGTGCCCGAACAATCAGGTCGTCGTAGCGGTGATCGTCAGATTTGTTTGCTGCGGCTTGCATGATCTGTCTCCATGACGGAACAGCCGGGAGCCACTCTCCCTGATCTATCGACCCGTCACGGAACGCCGGCGGCACTCTGGCTCTCCCGAGAGCCGGGGGGGGGGGGAGAACCCGGCTGACCACTTTCTTGATCGCGCCGGGCTCGCCGACTTCCTCCCGTCCTGTCTCTTTGTGGCTACGCTCGAGCTGATCCGATCGTTGCGTCCAGGCTCGGAATATGCCAGACTATCCTGTAAGGAGAATCTGCCATGTCGCGCACAGTTGTTGGAAAATGGGGAAAAAACCTTGCCATTCGCGTACCCATGGACGTCGCGCGCATGGCGGGTCTGACCGACGGCGAAAAGGTGGAGATTGAAACACAGGACGGCGATATCGTCGTCCGCCGGCGGGCGGCGCATGCTCAGGCGCGCCAGGACGCGGAGAGCGCGGCCGAGGAAATCATCGCCGAGAGCCGCAGTCATTCCCTCGGTGGCATTTCCATCCGGGACCTGCTCGACGATGGACGGCGGGGATGAGCCTGGTGCTCGATGCGTCCATGACCATCGCCTGGCTGTTCGACGATGAGCGGACGCCTGCCGCTCACGCCGTGATGCGCCGTGTGGTCGCCGAGGGCGCGATCGTGCCCTCGCTGTGGCGGATCGAGGTTGCCAACGTGTTGCGCAATGCGGTCAGGCGCGGCCGCTGCGACGAAGCCTATGCCGACCGGTCCCTGACGCGGCTTGGACGCCTCGCGATCAAGAGCGACGAGGAAACCGACAGCCATGCCTGGGGTGCGACGCGAACCCTGTCGCGGGAGGAAAATCTGACGCTTTACGACGCCGCTTATCTCGAACTGGCCGTCCGCAAAAGCGCGCTACTGGCGTCCTGCGATGCCGCACTGCTGGCGGCGGCGGCACGCCGGAAGGTCAACGTGCTCACCGCCTGATGCTTGCGGCGTCCGCGTTCGGCTATCGTCTACGTACCGCCCGAATGTTCGCCGTTGTTGACGGAAATGTTGTGCGTTTCATCCGCAGTGCCGGTCTCGATCTCGGCAAGGCAATCTTCGAGGAAGTCGTTCGTCGATTGACCTTTGATGCCATCGGCGGTGATAAATGTCGCCATGCCGCCCCATCCATCCGGCCGCATCCGGCTACAGGTGAAGGCCGAGACCGCCGTGATATAACGAAGCGTGGGCGAGCGCTTCACGATGCTTTTGAACAGAAACTCCCACGATGTCATGCTGAGATCCAGCTCGATCTCGTCCTCGTCCGTGGATGCTTCTGAAAGTTGCTCCGCGATGTAGGCATTTGCGTCGCTGTCGGCCGCTTTGGACGCGGCCAGAGCGGTTTTGAGTTCAGAACGGTTTATCCAGATCATGTTGGCCGGACATTCATCGGCATAGAAATACAATCCGTCGCCATCGGGTTCGGCACTGAAGATATGGGAGAGCAGAAGACGTTCCAGCGGCGTCATGTCCACGTCCGGAATCGTTGGCTGAATGACGGTAGGCGTGTGATAGTTGGCCATGTTCTTATCTCCAGAAATGCAAAAAGCCCAGCACGCGCCGGGCTTTTGAATGGGGGTGGATGGGAACTGGAAACGGGTGCGGGGCGGCCGAAGCGGCCCCGCGAGGCGAGGATCCTTCCGTCACAGTGACTCCGGGTCGAATCATCCTGGTAAATCAACGATGCCTCGACGCCATCGTCTGCGGCCAGAAGGCGCGGGCCGCGAGAATGAAGTCAGAAAGTCAAGAAAATGCCCAAATCAGAAAGTCGTGGAATCAGGATGCGCTTCTCGGCTTCACGGCAATCAAGCGGCACGCTCCAGCAGAATCTTGGCCTTGCCCTCAAGCTCCAGCCTGGTGTCCTGATGCGGCTTGGAGCGGGCGAGCGCGGTGATGCCCTGCACGAAATCAAACACGCTCTCGGGAGGTCGGCCTTCTTCGTCGAGAACCGTGGCGATGACCTTCGCCGTCTCCGTCTTGCTGAAGCCGTACTTGCGGAGGAAGGCGTCTCGATCCTCATCTTTTCGGGCAACGATCGCTTCGCGTGCGGCCCGAATGCCGGCGATGAAAGGCGCCGGCGAGGAGGTGGCGAAGCGTTCCAGCGCGGGTGCAGCTTGGTGGGCGAAGCGATGCGCGGCGAACTTGCTGTGCCGGATGCTGATCTCCTCGAAGCCCTCCACGCCCCACAAATTGCGGTTCATGCACACCGCGCGGAGATAGAACGAGGCGATGCCGAGCGTCTTCGAACCGACCTCGCTGTTCCAGCAATAGAAGCCGCGAAAGTAGCGATCAGGATCGCCATTCGGCAGGCACCCCGCCTCGATCGGGTTTGTATCGTCCACCAGGAACAGAAAGACATCGCGGTCGCTGGCATAAAGCGTGGTCGTGTCCTTGGTCACTTCGACGTAGGGGTTATGGGTCATGCTCGACCAATCGAGCAGACCTGGCACTTTCCAGCGCGTGTCGCCGGTACCATCGCCGGCGATACGCATCACAGCAGCGACCAACTCATGGTCCCAGATGCGGCCGTAGTCAGGGCCGGTCACCGCTCGCAGTTCGATTCGGCCGTCTTCGGCCTCCAGCGTCTTCACCAGCTCGGCCCGGTGCGACAGCAGGCCATGCTGCATGTTGATGCCGGCCAGCGGCGCCGGCAGCTGGCGCAGATATCCAGCGGGCGCACCCACCAGGCTGCACATCTGGCCGAACGACCAATGGGTTGGTGCGACCGGCTCGTCGCGGCCGGGCACGATCAAGGACATCCGCTCGGCGTCGTCGCGGCTCGCCTCGACACGCAGGTTTCGGGTCTCGACGGTGCGCGCGGTGGCGCGGTCCGCCCGCGCGCGAACAGCGCCATAGAGGGCGCTCAGCGAAAGGTAACGCTCATCATCCGGCCGCGAGAACCACTCCGATGACACCCGGCCGATGCGCTCGCCACGCGAGATATCGACCTTGTAGGCGCCCGAGACGGTTGGTGTGGCGATGATCTCGCCAGGCATGTCGGTACGGCTCGAGGGAACAACACTTTGGTTCATGGGACTTCTCCGCGACAGGCCGGCCAAGAGCCTCTCTCTCAGCCGACAGACCCGCCATGGAAAGCCGCTCGCCACTCTCCCTCTCCAAAACCGGAACGTGCCGCCATCCCGCGCGGGGTCACGTCGCGGATGATGTTGAAATTGCTTTGGCGGCGTCTCCGGTTGGGCGAACATGGCGGCGTAGCCTGCCGTCACGGCTGAAAGCCACGTGGGTATTGCAGGTGCTTGCGAGTCAGGTCAATTCTCCTGACAAACTTGACAAACCGGATGAGACTGACAAAATTGAGTGCATCAGGAGGCGCTCATGGCGGTCAGCAAGTCGATCAAGATCGGTGATAGTTCGAAAGATCGGGAAGGACGGATCCGGGTCCGCAGCGAGGCAGCGTCAGCGATTGCGGCAAGCCGGTCGGCAAGCGAGGTAACCGAGGTGACGGTCGCCAAGGCATCCTTTCTCATGCTCCGCGAGCATAAGGGTTCGATGCGCAAATTGTTGACGAGCTACGCCGCGGCCGCGTCCAAAGCCGAGCGACTGGGACACCCTGTCGACATGATCATCACGGTGAAGCCCAAGGCGGAGCCCGCGATCGTCGCCCGGGCTGCCAGAGGCGATGCTCTGGATCAAGCTCTGGCTGCGGGGCGCGCGCGGGGCACGATCCGGGTGGCGGATATCCTGAAATCTTCTGACATGGTGACAGCGCGAGAATTCGCGACGCTGATCGGCGCGTCGCACGAGACGGTCAACCAGAAGCGGAAGACGGGCGAGGTTCTGGCGCTGGCAGGCGCCACCCGTGGGCTGCGATATCCGAAGTGGCAAGTCACGCCTGATGGCCGCCCTCTACCCGGCCTCGCCGATCTTTTCCGGGCGTTGGGCGGGCATCCTTGGACCGTCTACAGATTCCTGCTTCAACGTCATGCGGAACTAGGCGGCGGGACAGCGCTCGACGCGCTGAAACGGAACCGCGTCGAGCAGGCGCTGGCGGCGGCGCGCAACCTGTCGGAAGGCACCTTCGCCTAAATGTCGAGCGGTACCCATCCGCCCGCGAAGTTTGCGGGCCGGTCCCTCGTCATCAAGCTCGAAGCCGCCGGCAACGTCTGGCGAAGGCTTTACGCGTCCAGTCATTCCGACCCGTTGGGTTATGGAACTGCGTTCAGCCGCTTCAGCGACCCTACGGGAAGGGCATTCGGGGTGATCTATCTCGGCTCGACGGTCAAGGTCGCGTTTGTTGAAACAATCCTGCGGGATCGAGGTGAGGGCCATGTCGATCCCGTCCCGATCCCCTATGCCGAACTGGCAGGATACACCTGTGCGGCGATCTCCATTATCAAGGAACTGCGACTGGTTGACCTGTGTGGCGATGCCGGATTGAGGATGGGGATACCTACCGATGTCGTCGGAGCGAAGGATCAGAAATTGTCGCGGGTCTGGTCAAAAGCCTTCCATGACCATCCCGATAACGTGGACGGCATTGTGTATCCGTCCCGCCTGAACGAGGAGCGGAATATCGCGCTCTATGCACGCGCGTTGCCGAAGCTGAAACCTATCGAGACACCCGCACTGATCGACTGCAGGAACGATCTTGCGGGCATTATCAGGGATCTCGATCTCGCGATCGTCTGATCATGATCCAAGGCGGGCGACGCCACACTATTTGAGGTCCGCCACAAATTTCGCATCCGATCGATCTATTGCGCAAGGCGCAACTCGGCGCCGCGAGTCACGGACCTCACGGGTCACCATTTCCCTCGAACATCCTCATCCGCCCGCTCCGCATACGTGTGCGCAAGTATTTGCCGCCAAACTTTCGATAAAAGCGCCGGTCGTCAGAAATCGCGCGGTCGAAAGTCTCAGCATCTCCCCAGCGTCGCAGGGCCACCCTACTGAATGGAATGTTGATTTCGCGTAGCAGTGCGGTTTGACAGCAATGGAACCCAAGATCGTTCCCCTACCAATACCTGACGGGTCGCCACACGACGGGCTGCGCTTTACGCCAGATGGCACGGGGCTGGACCCACGGCTGGTCGCGATGGTGCGATTACTCGCTAGACAGGCGGCCGATGCGTATTATGATAAGATCGCGGCGCCGACAGAGGATCAACCGCCACAGCGCTGAGAAGGAGGCTCATGCCGAAGGTCGCCTTGTATGCCCGCTATTCGTCGGAGAACCAGCGCGATGCCTCGATCGAGGACCAGTTGCGGCTGTGCCGGTTGCATGCCGAAAAGCAGGGCTGGACGATCGTCGATAGCTACACGGACCGGGCGATCTCCGGCGCATCATTGCTCCGACCCGGCATTCAGGAGCTGATCCAGGACGCGACACGCGGCCGATTCGAGATCGTCTTTGCCGAGGCGATGGACCGACTTTCACGTGATCAGGAAGATATCGCCGGTCTGTTCAAGCGCATGCAGTTTAGCGGCGTGCGCATCGTCACCCTCTCGGAGGGTGATGTCACTCACCTGCATATCGGCCTGAAGGGCACGATGAACGCCCTGTTCCTCAAGGATCTGGCCGACAAGGTGCGGCGCGGCCTGCGTGGCCGGGTCGAGCACGGTAAGTCCGGTGGGGGCAATTCCTACGGCTACGACGTGGTCAAGAAGTTCGCTGCTGATGGCGATCCGGTACGGGGCGATCGGACGATCAACGAGGCTGAATCCTCGGTAATCCGCCGCATATTCGCAGATTATGCCGCCGGTAAATCGCCCAAGCGCATCGCGACGGAGTTGAACCGGGATCGGATCAAAGCGCCCAGTGGCGGCGACTGGGGTTTCAGCACGATCAACGGCAATGCCAAGCGCGGCAATGGCATTCTCAACAACGAGATGTATATCGGCCGGCTGGTCTGGAACCGGCAGCGCTTCATCAAGGATCCTGACAGCGGCAAGCGGGTCTCGCGGATGAACCCAAAATCGGAATGGATCACCCTGGACGTGCCCGAACTGCGCATTATCGACCAGGATTTATGGGGCCAAGCGAAGGCACGTCAGCGCTCGGTCAAGGCTGACCGGGAGACCGGCGATTCCAACCGTCTGCATGAACGCCAGCGTGGCAAATACCTGCTCACCGGCCTCACCAAATGCGGCAAGTGTGGCGGCGGCTATTCGATGGTATCGGCCGATCTCGTCGGCTGCTCGACGGCGCGCAACAAGGGCACCTGCGATAATCGGCTGAACATCCGGCGCAACCAGCTCGAAGCCCGGGTGTTGACGGCGCTGAAAGACCATCTGATGAACCCGGAGCTCTTCGCGGTGTTCTGCGAAGAGTTTACCCGCCGGATGAACGAAAGGCGTTTAGAGGCCAGTGCCAGTCTTGCGGTCGCCCGTGCTGAATTAAAGCGGGTCGAGCGAGAACTAGAGAGGATTTTGGATCTCTACCTCAAAGAGGCGATGTCGGTGGAGATGGTCAAAGAACGGAGCAACAAGCTCGAAGCACGGAAAGCCGAACTTGTGAAGATACTCGCTTCCTCTCAGGAACCCCCACCCGTTCTGCATCCGAGCATGGCGGTGATCTACCGCGAGCGGGTGGCGGCGCTGCACGACGCACTGCAGCAGGATGATACACGGGCTCAGGCAGCCGAAGTCATCCGCTCACTGGTCTCAGAGATTGTACTGACGCCGCAGGGTTCTGCCTTGCAGATTGACGTTCGCGGTGATCTCGCCGGTATTCTGACGATTGCGGCGGCTGGAAAACAGCAAAAGAGCCCGCCCCTTGCGGGAACGGGCTCTGGTGGATCGCAAGTCATGA
>NZ_AFPR01000514.1:0-41581 GCF_000219295.1 Acidiphilium sp. PM | reverse complement strand
GCCGCGCGAGGGCCGGCCCCCCAGGCAAGCGCAGCGGCGATCTTCGGATCACCCGCCGTTTCCGGGCGCGCGCCCCGCACCAGCGCCAGGATGGCATCAACCACCTTCGCCCCCACCGGCATGGCGCGGACCACATGCTGGGCCGCGCGCAGTCCTTCAGGGTCGAGCACCGGTTCAACCTCCGTCTGATCGAGCCCGGTCGTCGCCAGCAGCATGCGCCGCTCATCCGCCACCGAGGGATATTCAATGCGGATCTCGAACAGAAACCGGTCGAGCTGGGCCTCGGGCAGCGGGTAGGTGCCTTCCTGTTCCAGCGGGTTCTGGGTGGCGAGCACGTGAAACGGATCGGGCAGCTGGCGGTTGAGCCCGGCCACTGCGACCCGGCGCTCCGCCATCGCCTGTAGCAGGGCCGACTGGGTGCGCGGGCTGGCGCGGTTGATTTCATCCGCCATCAGCAGCTCGGTAAACACCGGCCCTTCGATGAAGCGGAAGGCACGGGCGCCGTCAGCACCCGTTTCGAGCACTTCGCTGCCCAGGATATCGCCTGGCATCAGATCCGGCGTGCACTGGATCCGCCGCGTGGACAGGCCGAGAGCGGCGGCAAGCGCTTCGACAAGACGGGTCTTGCCAAGCCCCGGCACACCGACGATGAGCGCATGGCCGCCGGCGAGAATGGCGGCGAGACACTGGTCGATCACGACGTCCTGCCCGATGATGACGCGGCGCACCTGCTCCCGCGCATCACCGAGCCGCGCCGCGGCGGCGGCGAAAGCGGCAAGGATGTCACCCGGGTGTGTCGAACTTACAACCCGCCCATCGTTCTGCAACATTCCCGTCATTTGTGATCGCCTGCGTGGTTTTCCCGGAACGGCGCGCTGCCTATATCCAATGTATTGCATATGAGGATGTTGGATAGGGGCTAGTGGTGGACGATCCTCGACACGTGGCGGGAATATCTTCGAAAGCGGCCTCCGCGGCCCTGCGAAGTCCTGCCAGCGACGTGAATGCGATAACCGGCGGCGGCATCGTGCCCTTGCGTCCGCCCGGATGCGACGGGGTCACGGCTCCGGCCAGAACCCGCACGCCGGTGGATTGCGGCGATCTGCCGTTCCTGATCAGGCGTGACGGAACCTGGCTCTATCGCGGTAGCCCGATCGGGCGCAAATCCATGGTCTGCCTGTTCGCCAGCGTGCTGAAGCGGGACCCGACAGGCGCCTTCCTTCTCGAAACACCGGTGGAGCGCGGCCGGATCGAGGTGGAGGATGCGCCGTTCGTCGCTGTCGAGCTCGACTGGCATGGCCAGGGGCGCGACCAGGTTCTCTATCTTCGGACCAATGTCGACGAGACGATCGCGATCGGACCGGACCATCCGCTGCGCGTGGCGCACGACCTGCTGACCTGCGAGCCAACACCGTATGTGGTCGTGCGTGCCGGCCAGGGTCCCTTCCCGATCGAGGCGCGGGTCAGCCGCTCGGTCTACTACGAACTCGTCGCGCTGGCGGAGCCGGGGGTGCAGTTCGGCAAGCGGGTGCTGGGGGTCTGGAGCCAGAGTGCGTTCTTCTCGCTGGGCGAGATCGCCCATCCGGTCGAGTGATCCGGTGACGATCGACGAGACCACGCTGCGCCGCCTGCTGCGCGAGCGCAAGGCGCGGCGGAGCGCGGGGCCGGGAACGGCACGCGCCGCTGCGGTGCTGGTCGGAATCGAGCCGGCGCGCGGCGTCTGGCTGACCCGGCGCTCCGCGCATCTCGTCCATCATGCGGGACAGGTGGCACTGCCGGGCGGCACTGTCGATCCGTCCGACGCATCGCCGGAAGCGGCGGCGCTGCGCGAAGCCGAGGAGGAGATCGGCCTCGATCCCGGCGCCGTCGAGCTACTGGGCCGACTCGACGATTTCGGAACCGGCACCGGATTTCACATTACCCCGGTCACCGCGCTGATCCACGGCACACCGGAGTTTCGCATGGCGCCGGACGAGGTGGTGGCGGTGTTCCCGCTCCGTCTTGAACATCTCCTCGATCCGGCCCTGCCGGAGTGGCGCAAGGGCACCTGGCACGGCGGCACGCGGGAGTTCCCCGTCTGGCCGCACCCGGACCATGTGATCTGGGGCGCGACAGCGTGGATTCTCTATCAGCTCGCCCTCACACTGCGCGAAGGTGTCAGCGCCGCCGCCGCCGAAGCGGCCAGCGCCTGAGCGGACGACTCGCCCTGCAAACGCGCCATCCGATCGAGTAGAGATGCGCGCATGGTCAAGCGGACAGAGCGCGTGGAGCAGGAACCGAATCCCATGATCGCCGACGATCCGCAGCTCGAACGGCTGTGGACCGTCTTGCCCGAGGCGCGGGTGGTTGGCGGCGCGGTGCGCGACCGGCTCGCCGGACGGCCGATCAGCGACATCGATCTCGCGAGCCCGCTACCACCGGAGGCGGTCGCGACGCGGCTTGCGAAAGCCGGTATCCGCGCGGTGCCCACCGGTCTCGATCACGGCACAATCACCGCGGTTCTCGACGGACGGCATTTCGAGATCACCACCCTGCGGCGGGATCTCGAGACGGACGGCCGCCACGCCGTCGTCGCCTTCACCGATGACTGGCGGGAGGATGCGGCACGGCGCGATTTCACCATCAACGCCATGTCGATGGCGCGGGACGGCACGATCCACGACTATTTCGGCGGGCGGGACGATCTCGCCGCCGGCATCGTTCGCTTCGTGGGCGACCCAACGACACGGATACAGGAAGATTTTCTCAGAATCTTGCGGTTCTTCCGCTTCCACGCGAGATACGAGGCGGGTCCTCCGGACCAGGCGGCGGTCGCGGCGATCCGGGCGTTGAAGGGCGGACTTGCCCGGCTCTCGGCGGAACGGGTGTGGCAGGAAATCAAGCGCATCCTCGCAGCGCCCGACCCGCTGGCGGCGCTCAACCTGATGGCGGAGACAGGCGTGCTGCAAGTCGTTCTGCCGGAAGCGGCCGGGATCATGGCGCTCCAACGGCTCCAGACACGCGGCGCACCGGCCGATCCGTTGCTCAGGGTCGCGGCGCTGATCGGTGGGGCGGTGCGGCCGTTGGCCCGCCGCCTCAGGCTCGCCGAAGCCGAACGCGCGCGGCTGGAGGCGATTGCCACGGCACCGGACCTCGCCGCTGATGCGGGCGAGGCCGTGCTACGCCACGCGTTGGCCGACTGGCCGGCGGAAACGCTGATCGATCGAAGCTGGCTGGCGGCGGACGATGCCGATCGCTCGGCGCTGCGGGCACGCCTTGCGACGATGGAGCGTCCGGTCTTTCCGCTCAAGGGACGGGATGCGGTAGCCATCGGTGTTGCCCCAGGGCCCGCGATCGGCGCCGCGCTCGCCGCGGTGCGCAGATGGTGGATGGCGCACGATTGTCTGCCGGACGGGGATGCGTGCCGCGCGGAACTGCGGCGGCATCTCGCGTCTCAGGATGCGTCGGGGCGGTAACCGGTGGCGACGAGGTAAAGCTCGCGGCTATCCTTGCGGCTCGCCTCGGGCTTCGCATGGCGCACCTGGGCGAAGCGGCGCTTGAGCAGGTTCAGCATGTCGCCCTGCGCCCCACCCTGAAACAGCTTGGTCACGAAGGCACCGCCAGGCGCGAGATGCTTGAAGGCGAAATCGAGCGCGAGTTCGGCGAGGCCCATGATCCTGAGATGGTCGGTCGCGGTATGGCCGGTGGTGTTGGGCGCCATGTCGGACATCACGACATCGGCAGGTCCGCCCAGTATCTCGGCAAGCGCCGTCTCCATCGATTCGTCCTGGAAATCACCCTTGATCAGGGTTGCCCCCGCGATCGGGTCGATGTCCAGCAGGTCGATGCCGACGACGCGTGACGCGCCGCGCTCAAGTGCGACCTGCGTCCAGCCGCCGGGAGCGGCACCGAGATCCACCACCCGCGCCCCCTTGCCGATCAGTCCGAATTTCTCGTCGAGCTCGATGAGCTTGAACGCCGCTCGGGAACGGAACCCCCGCTCCTTCGCCGCGGCGACATAAGGGTCGTTCAACTGGCGGAGCAGCCATTTCTGCGACGAGGGCTTGTGCTTGCGCGCGGCCTTGAGCCGCACGGCGGCGCGGCGGCGCGAGCCGATGGTTTCCTCGGTCATGCCTGGCAGCGGCGCGGACGTGAACGCGCGTTGCGGATGAGGCGCATCAGCATCCCCTCGCGCAGGCCGCGGTCGGCCACAGCGAGATCGGCGGCCGGCCACATCTCCTCGATCGCCGCGAAGATCGCGCAACCGGGAAGGACGAAATCCACCCGGTCGGCGCCGATGCAGGGATGCTCGGTCAGGCGGGCCCGGCCCATTGCGCGGATCGACTCGAGACCGGCGGCGACGACATCGTGCGGCAGCACCGTGCCGTCGATCGCGCCACGGCGATATCGGTCGAGATTGAGGGCAATTCCCGCGATAGTGGTCACGGTGCCGCTGGTGCCGACCAGACGGACACCGCCCATGCGGATTTCCTGGCTGATGCGGTGGGTTTCCTCGAACGGGCGGAGCAGCGCCTTGACTTCGTCCACCACGCCGGCGAATCCGGCTTCCGTCTCGCACCAGCCAGCGCAGCGCTCCGAGAGCGTGACGACTCCGACGGGAATTGTGTGGTACCCGATCAATTGAGGCGTTACGCGGTCGGACCCACCATGCGCGGCGGGCACGCGGACCCATGCGATCTCGGTGGATCCGCCGCCGATATCGAACAGGAGAGCCCTCCGTTCCGCCTGGGTGATGAGCGAGGCGCAGCTCTCCATGGCAAGGCAGATTTCTTCACGCGGAGAGATCGTCTCGATCGGCAGGCCGGTTTCGGTACGCGCCCGGGCGATGAAGGCATGGCCATTCTCGGCCTGACGACACGCCTCGGTGGCGATCGCCCTGGTGGCGCTCACCTGCCAGCGGCGCTGCCGGTCCGCACAGATGGAGAGGGCCTCGATAGCGCGGTCCATCGCCGCATCCGAGAGCATGCCGGTGCGATACAAGCCCTCGCCCAGACGAACGACCCGGCTGAAACTGTCCAGAACGTGGAAACCGCCGCCGCTCGGCACGCCGATGAGCATCCGGCAGTTATTGGTGCCGAGATCAATCGCCGCGAAAGCCGGCGGCCGCGCCCGGCGATCGGGCGCGCCACGCCCTTCACCGCGCCGTTCTGGACCGGCGGGCGTTGAGTCGGACAAGCGCGGAACGGCGACGTTGGTTGCCATGACATTGATATAATGGGCAGACCCATGGGCTGAGAGCAAGACAGATTTGCACGCACCTCGGGGACCGACAACGCGGCCAGTCGGTGATTGCCTCATATCGCCGAGGGTGCTAAAGGCCCGATCAGACATCGCTGACGATCTGCATGGGGGATAGTTTAGCGGTAGAACTCCCGGCTCTGACCCGGGCAGCCTTGGTTCGAATCCAGGTCCCCCAGCCACACAATCAGGCAGATCACGGTTGCGACCGGTGGCGTTTGGTCATAAAATTATTTTCCATTCACCTTTCTGGATTTCGAAGTTGATCGCATCCGCGGACATGGGCGCCGGGTAATTCCGGCGATCCGCGGATGCGTGGAAAGCGCGGCGCTTTGTTCTGTCGGCACGCCTTGCCGATTATGGGTCGATCAAATCAGGGAGGCGGGAACCTCTTCGAGTCTGCTTTTGTCGTGAATACCACCTTGTGTGGTTTTCTGTTAGCCGATTTACACGAAAACGAAACGTGATTGAGGTCACGCCGGCCACAAAGCGCATGAAGCGCATGAAGCGCGCCTGATTTTTGGTTATACGGATCAAGGAAACGGACAGGACGGGATTCAGGCATGAATGAGTTGCTCGCTCCCGGCGAACGGTCGGGCAGCAACATTGCGGGCATCGCCGACTATGCGGCCCTGCGTCAGATTGAACGCAAGCTGCTCTGGCTTTCAGCCTGGATGATCCACCATGCAAACAATATCCGGCCCAATCGCGACGGACTGAAAGTCGGCGGTCATCAGGCTTCCTGCGCGTCCGCCGTCACCATCATGACCGCGCTCTATTTCCATGTGCTGCGGCCGCAGGACCGTGTCGCGGTAAAGCCACATGCAGGGCCGGTTTTGCACGCGATCAACTACATGTTCGGTCGGCAGACGGTCGAGAAGATGGCCAGGCTGCGCAGCCTCGGCGGGGCCCAGGCCTATCCGTCACGCAGCAAGGACGGGTCCGAAATCGACTTTTCGACTGGTTCGGTCGGACTTGGCGTCGCCATCACGTCATTTGCGGCCCTGGTTCAGGATTACCTGCGGGCGCATGGCATGGTCGGACAGAACCGGATTGCGTCACGCCACATTGCGGTCGCGGGCGACGCCGAGCTGGACGAAGGCAACATCTACGAGGCGCTGCTCGAGGGCTGGAAACACGATATCCGCGATGTCTGGTGGGTGGTGGATTATAATCGCCAGAGCCTCGACTCGGTGATGCCCGACCGGCTGTTCGGCCGCTTCGAAGGCCTGTTCCGCGATATGGGCTGGAACGTCGTCAGCCTGAAATATGGCAAGGCCCTCGAGGCCGCCTTTCGCCAGCCGGGCGGGGCGGCGCTGCGTGCGTGGATCGACGATTGCCCTAACAGCCTCTACTCCGCCCTCACCTTCCAGGGAGGAGCGGCATGGCGGCAGGCGCTGGTCACGGACCTCGGGCGCTCGCGGGGGGTTCGCGCGATCATCGACCCGATGAGCGACCAGGCCCTGGCGTCGCTGATGACCAATCTTGCCGGTCACGACCTGCCCACACTTGTCGAGGTGTTCGGGAAAGCGGCTCAGTCGGACCAGCCCACCTGTTTTCTGACCTATACGACCAAGGGGGCCAACCTGCCTTTCGCGGGGCACAAGGACAATCATTCGGGACTGATGAACGCGGAGCAGATGGAGGCATTCCGCCGCCAGATGCGGATCCGCGAAGGTCATGAATGGGACCCTTTCGAGGGGCTCGACGATCCTGACGGAGTGGCCCGGTTCATCGCCGGCGTACCCTACGCGACGCCATTGACACCGGCAGGGCGCATGCTTGAGGCGCCGCGAATACATGTGCCGGCCACCCTGCCGCACACGCCCTTCGCCGGACGGCGGCTATCGACGCAGGGCGGCTTCGGTGAAATCCTGTCCGAAATCGGCCGTGGCGCCGGTGAGGCGGCCGAACTGGCACGGCACGTCGTCACCATGAGCCCGGATGTGACCGTTACCACCAGCCTCGGCCCATGGGTCAATCGTCGGGGCATCTTTGATCGGCACACCCGCAACGATGTCTTCCGCGACTCGAAACTCGCCTCGGCGCAGCGCTGGGGCATGAGCCCCGAAGGTCAGCATATCGAGCTCGGCATCGCTGAGCAGAATTTATTCCTATTACTGGCCGCGGCCGGGCTTGCGGCGCCACTTTATGGCGCGCGCATTCTGCCGGTCGGCACCGTGTACGACCCCTTTGTCAATCGCGGTCATGATGCCCTGGTTTATGGTTGCTATCAGGATGCGCGGTTCATGCTGGTTGCAACCCCGTCAGGCATCAGCATCGCCCCGGAGGGCGGGCAGCACCAGTCGAACAACACGCCGTTGCTCGGCATGGTGCAGGACGGCATCGCTGCATTCGAACCGGCCTATTGCGACGAGCTTCTTCTCCTGATGCGCTACGGCTTCGACTGGATGCAGCGGCCGGAGGGGTCGTCGATCTGGTTCCGCCTTTCGACCCGTGCGATCTGCCAGCCGGACCGGCGGATCGAGCCAGCGGACGTAATCGCCGGCGGCCACTGGGTCTGTCCACCCGAACCGGGGACGCGGATCGCGATTGTCTACCAGGGAGCGGTGGCGCC
Organism: Acidiphilium sp. PM; assembly: GCF_000219295.1. NCBI lineage: Bacteria > Pseudomonadati > Pseudomonadota > Alphaproteobacteria > Acetobacterales > Acidocellaceae > Acidiphilium > Acidiphilium sp. PM. The sequence continues at coordinate 33,765 of NZ_AFPR01000514.1, read as the reverse complement.
GGAGGCGGAGGCCGCCCATGCCGCGCTGCTGGAGGATGTGCCCGGTGCCGGTCTTCTCGCCCTGACCAGCCCGGACCGCCTGTTCGCCGACTGGCGGGTGGCGCAGCAGGCCCGGCAAAGCGGCAGGGCCGACGCCACCTCGCATATCGAACGCTTGCTCGCCCCGCTTGCGGCGGATGCCTCTCTCGTGACGGTGCTGGACGGACACCCTGGAACGCACGCCTGGATCGGCGGCGTGCGCGGCCAGCGGGTGCAGACACTGGGGGTCGACCGGTTCGGCCAATCGGGCGACATCCCTGACCTTTACAGGATTTATGGCATCGACGCGGACTCGATCCTCAATGCCTGCGCGGCGGCCCTGTTGGGCTGATCCGCGCAGGCACGCAAATCAGGTTCAACTCGCCGCGGAACTGTCGATCCAGCCGATATTGCCGTCACTGCGACGGTAGACAACGTTCAACGCCCGATTGGCGGAGTTGCGGAACATCAGCACCGGCTGGTCCGCGAGGTCCATCCGCATCACCGCCTCGCTGACCGAAAGAAAAGCGATTTCAGCCGGCGTTTCCGCGACGACCGCCGCGTAAGGCCCGGCATCCGGCTCACCCGACCCGTTGCCTTTCGGAACCTCGGCTTGTTCGGAAACCTCTTGGAGGACGTATTGGCGCGCGGTTTCCGGGCGATCACGTGTGGCGCTCTCGCGGGCATGGTCGTTCACCCGGCGCCGATAGCGCCGGAGCCGCTTGGCAATGTGCTCGGCGGCATCGTCGAACGCAGCATGAGCATCGGCCGCCTCGCCTTCCCCGCGCAGGGTCAGGCCTCGCCCGGCATGGACGTTGATGTCACACGTGAAGAAGCTTCTGGCACGACTGAAGGTGACATTCGCTTCGAGCGCGTGATCGAAATACTTGTTGGTGATGGTGTCGAGCTGGTTCGCAACATGGACGCGCAGCGCGTCTGAGAGGTCAACCTGTTTGCCGGAGACCGTGATCTGCATAGCGAGATCCTTTTTGTTAGAGCCTTACCCGAGCATTGTAGGGCCGCCAGGTGAAGCGGGCGTTTACGTCGGCACGGATACGTCTCAATAATCGACAAGTCTTTATGACGCCGGCCCTCGCGCGACGCGCTTCAGCCTCCTGCCAGAAGCCCTTTTTCGCGCTTGCGTTGCGCCGAGCCGGGAATGCGCAACGCTTCCCTGTATTTGGCCACAGTTCGGCGGGCTATGTCTATGCCTTCCTTTTGTAACAATCTGGCAAGCGCATCGTCGGAGAGGATTCGGTTCGCCGCCTCACCCTCGATCAGCGTCGAGATGCGATGGCGCACCGCCTCGGCGCTGTGGCTTTCGCCATTCGCGCCCGCAAGCGCGGTCGTGAAGAAAAATTTCATCTCGAAAATGCCGCGCGGTGTGGCGATCACCTTGTTCGACGTGACACGGCTAACCGTACTTTCATGTATCTCGAGAGCGGCGGCAATTTCGCGCAGGGTCAATGGCCGGAGAAACCCGATCCCATGGCGAAAGAAGGCGTCCTGGTGTCGCACAATCTCGCCGGCGACGCGCAGGATCGTCTCCGCGCGGGACTCGAGGGCACGTACCAGCCAGTTCGCGCTTTGCACGCGTTCGGAAAGAAATTGCCGCGTCTCGCGGGACGCACGAGCGACGATTTGGGCGTGGAACCCTCGGCGGATGAGCACGCGGGGCATGGTTTCGGGGTTCAGTTCGAGAAAATAGTCGCCATCCGGCCCCGGGCGCATCAGGACATCAGGGATCAACGGCGTCATGGGGGTGACATCGAAGGTCGCCCCCGGCTTGGGGTTGAGGCGGCGGATTTCGGCAATCATGTCGCGCAGATCTTCGGCATCGACGCCGCAGATCTCCATCAGTGACCGAAGATCGCGTCTGGCAAGAAGTTCGAGATTGGCAAGCAGCGCGCGCATGGCAGGGTCCAGCCGATTGCGCTCGTCGAGCTGAACCGCGAGACATTCGGCCAGATCGCGGGCAAACATGCCGGTCGGGTCGAAACGCATCATTGTCTGACGCACCGCCTCCAGCATGTCGGGGGCGACTGCAAGACGTTCGGCGATCTGCTCGGGCGGGTCGGCCAGGCGTCCGGCAGGGTCGAGCGCCATGATGAGTGCGAACGCAATCCTGCGGCGCACCGGGTCGGCAAAGGCGAGCCTCGCCTGCTGATCGAGGCTTTCCCGCAACCCCGGCGGCCGGTCGGCAATCTGGCCGATCCAGTCATCCCGCTCCGGCGAAAGGCCGGAACCGGTTCCATCACCCACGCCGCCAGCGTCATAGACATTCGAAAAATCGACATCGAGCGGCGTGCTCGCGCCGGAGGGATCCGGATCGACCACATGTTCCGCGCCAATATCGCCCGTCGGCTTCTCGGTGGAAGCAGCGTCGTTCCTCGGCACGGGCAGCGCCGCGTCGGCTTCGGGCTCCACCCGTTCGAGCAGCGGGTTCTTGAGAAGTTCATCCTCGATGAACTGGCTGACCTCGGCATTCGTGAACTGCAGCAACTGGATCGCCTGCCGCAGCTGAGGCGTCATCACCAGCGACTGAGTATGTCGCAGATCGAGACGAGGTCCTATTGCCATGCATGGATCATACCAAAGCAATCAGCAATGCGGAACGGGCAGAACGCGCATGGTGCGCTTTTTGCATCAAGAATTGTTGCCACTGTAGCGGCGCGCAACAAAAACGCGACAGGCCTTTTTGGATCAGAAAGACGCCAGCAATTTGAGCACCGCGGGTCCGCCCACCACCAGGAACACGCAGGGCAGGATGAAGATGATCATCGGCAGCGTCAGCAGTACGGGCAGGCGTGCCGCGCGCTCCTCGAACCGGGTCAGCTGTTCCTGCCGCAATTCCGATGACAGGGTGCGCAGGGCCTGAGTCAGTGGCGTGCCGTATTGCAGGGTCTGGATCAGAGTCGACGCCAGACGTTTCAGACTGTCGAGACCCGTCCGAACACCCAGGGCGTTCAGCGAATCACGAATATTGCCGCCGATCCGCATTTCCTGGGCCGTCAGAGTGAACTCCTGCGCCACAGCCGGATGGGTCAACTGCAATTCACCGGCAACGCGAACCAGCGCCGATTCGAGACTCAAGCCAGCATCGGCGCAGATCACCATCAGGTCGAGCGCATCGGCGAGCCCCCCCTCGACCTTCTGGATGAAGCGCTTGCGCCGCTGCTGGATGATAATGTCGGGCAACAGCAGCCCCCCGATGGCTCCCACCACGGCAGCTATCACGGCATGGCCCGCGGTCATGTGCAAGAACCGGGACATGAGCAGGGACAGGACAGACAAGCCGGTCAATGAAAGAAGCTTGGTGCCGACGAACAGGGCAAGCGCTCCCTTGTCGCGAATACCGGCCATGCGCAGTGTATGCCGCAATTCCTCGAGGGTGCGGGGACTGAGCAGGCCGCTGCGCGCCACCGCGAGACCGAGACCCATGACGATCCGCACATGGATGGGCTGAGCAGGTTCACCCCCCTTTTCCGCCGCCCCGGACGCCGTGCCTGCCGCACGATCGATCCGCCGCTGGAGCTTCTCCTCGACGATAACGAGCCGAAGCATCAGCACCGCCGTGACGGATACCAGCAGGAACAGGGCGGGAACCCAGAGGATGGCGGCTCTCATGTCAGTTCAGACTGCGACGGATGATTTCACGCATGACCAGCGCTCCGCCAGCGAGGAGCCCCACCGCGGCCGCCAGCACGATATTGCCGCCATGGGTCACGAACAGGACGCGGAGATAAGCCGGCTGGATAACCTCGATGGCGAGGGCGGCAACGAGCGGAATGATGCCGAGGATGAGAGCGCTGGTCCGCGCTTCCGACGCCAGGGCATAGCCGCGTGCCTTCATCGCCACCCGCTTGCGGATGACTTCGGCCAGGCCCTCCAGCGTCTGCGCGAGGCCACCGCCATACCGGGCCTGCAGGCTGATTGCCGTGGCAAAAAAGCCATATTCCGCAAGATGCGCCCGGTCCGCCATCTGACGAAGCGCCAGTTCGAGCGGCGTGCCGATCGCCACCTGGTCCGCAATCCGGCCGAATTCCCTGCTGGTCGGCGCTGGCATGTCTTGCGAGACCACGCGCAGGGCCTCCTGCACCGGAATGCCAACGCGAACACAGCGCACGATCGTCGCCAGCGCATCGGGGAACTGGTTCAGCAACGCAGTCGCCCGCCGCGCATGAACGGCGCCAAAGGCGAGACGTGAAGCAAGAAGAAACAGCGGCGGCCAGACGATCCAGCCGAGCCCGGGGATGAGGGCACCGACGAGATAGGCAATGCCGCGGGATATCACCGCAGCGGCAATGACAATCGCCCACCAGGGCATCGGGTAGTCCGGAGCCCGCACCAGATCGACCCCCAGAAGCAACAGGGCGGAATTGAGCGGCCGGCGAAATCGCGCCAGGGGATCGCTCGCAGCAGCCGCATCCTGGGAACTGACGACCAGCCGTCGTCCGGAAACCCGCGCCAGCCTCGCGTCGAGCGCCTTTTGCATCCGGTCGGCCCGCACGAAATTCAATCCGAGCAGCACGAGTGCGCTCGCCATGACTGCGGAAAGCGGCAGGATGAGCGAGAGGAGGCCGGTCATGCCGCTGCCTCTTCCAGTGCGGCCTTCCAGGCACGAAGCAGGCCGAAATAATTGAGTCGTTCGTGGAAGCTCGCCCGCGTATGGGAAATCGCATAGCGACCGATGATCCGGCCCGTCGCATCTTCGCCCAGCACTTCGAACTTGAAGATGTCGTTGAGAAGAGGCGTTTCCCCTTCGATTCCGGCGATCTCGGTGAGTTGCACGAGGCGCCGGCCGCCGTCGCGCTGGCGCTCGACCTGGACGATCAGGTTGACGGCCGAGACGACCTGCATCCGGATCGCACGCGGCGAAAGACCCATGCTGGCCATCTGCACCATGTTTTCGATGCGGGCCAGCGCATCCCGCGTGTTGTTGGCGTGGATCGTCGACATCGATCCGTCATGGCCGGTGTTCATCGCCTGCAGCATGTCGAATGCCTCGGGGCCACGCACCTCCCCGATGATGATCCGGTCGGGCCGCATGCGCAGCGCGTTGCGAACGAGATCGCGCTGGGTAATCTCTCCCTTGCCCTCGAGATTCATCGGGCGGGTCTCAAGCCGGACCACGTGCGGCTGCTGGAGTTGCAGTTCCGCGGCATCCTCGACGGTGACAACCCGCTCGGTCGGATCGATGAAGCTGCTCATCGCGTTCATCATCGTGGTCTTGCCCGAGCCGGTGCCCCCGGAAATGATGACGTTGAGCCGGCAACGGGATGCAATTTCCAGCAGCCGGGCAACGGGCGGCGTGAGCGAGCCATACTCGATCAGCTTGCCGAAATTGATCGGCTTTTTGGCGAATTTGCGGATCGACAGGCAGGGGCCGTCGATCGAAAGCGGAGGCAGCACGATATTCACGCGCGAGCCGTCCTTGAGCCGGGCATCGACCATCGGGCTCGATTCGTCGACGCGCCGGCCGACAGAGGCGGCGATCCGCTGGCAGATGTTCGCGAGATGGGCGGAGTCACGGAAGCGCACCGCAAGCTGCTCAAGCCGGCCGCGCCGCTCCACGAAAACCCGTTCCGGACCGTTCACCATGATGTCGGTGATCGTTTCGTCCTCCAGCAGCGGCTCGAGCGGTCCCAGGCCAAGCATGTCGTCCACAAGCTCGGCGGCAATCTGGTTCTGCTCGTTCCGGTTCAGCTGGATCCTGTGCTCGGTGGCGAGTTCAGCGACCATGCCCTCGACGCGCTGCAACAGCCGCGCATGGGTCAACCCGGCGATCGACGAAGCGTCGATATTCGACAGGCAGAGCGCGCGGATCATCTCGACGTCTTCCAGCCGTAACCGGATCGTCTGCTGGACCGGGGCGGAAGGTTCGACGGCACGTCGGCCGAACACGGGCAGGGCGTCCATCATGTTGCCAGCGCCGCGGTGCCGACGCCGAGCCGGCCGGCAAGATCGAGGAGCACCTTTCGAAATGGCCCCTTGCGCGCGACGGGAGGTTCGCCCAAGTCGCTGCCCTTCGCAACGATGGTCCGAAGTTCTGGCACAACGACGGCGATTTCGGTGCCGAGGGTCGAAGCGATTGTGCTGATCGGGGGGCAGCGCTTGCGCTGGTAGCGATTGAGAACCACGATCGGCGCTGACGTCTGCATCTGGCCCGGGGGAAGAGCCAGCCACCGGGCGGCGTTGCCGAGACTTCGGGGGGCCCCGGTCGTCACGATCACCCGCATATGCGCAAGGGCGAGCAGTTCGGCAGCAAAGCCCGTCGGGCGGGCCGGTATGTCGGCAACCACGAGATTGTAGCGCTGGCGCAGGGCATTGAGCAGCGCGCGCCCGCCACCGGGATGATATTCCCAGGGTTCGGTGAGCGGTTCCTCCGCGCCCAGGACATGAAGCCGGCCGATCGAGGGCTGCGCCGCGCGCTCGATCAGCAATGGGTCAATGCGGTCAGGAGTGTCCAGTGCGTTGCGCAGGCCCGTGCTGGGTGGGGCATTGGATGCAAGCGCCGCACTGCCGCGCTGCAAATCCGCATCGAGCAGGATTGTGTGACGCCGGATTTCGCCGCCGATGAGCCAAGCGAGGCCGGTTGCGATGGTGGTGGCGCCAACCCCGCCCGCAGCACCGCATACCGCCACCATCGATCCGCCGCGGGACGTCTCGAAGGCGGGAACCTCGCCAACCGCCCAGGGCGCCAATTCCCGGCTGACCAGCGCCGCGTCGAGCGGCTTGGAGAGATATTCGCTGACCCCGAGCGTGCGCGTAAGGCTGCGGTAGAAGCCGATACTCCGTTCCTCGCCGATGATCAGCACCCTGGTTCCCGGATCGATCACCGGCTCGAGCCGATGCACGGCGCTCATCGGCTGCTCTTCACCGGAAATGTCGATCAGAACCGTTCGTGGGGTGTCGACGCGGGCGAGATAGTCCAGCGTCTCGGCGAAGGATACGCGCTGCAACGGCACGCCGGTCGGAAAAGCCGAAGCCAGTGCCGAGCGGATGACCTGCAGGCTGGCATCGTCCCGCACGAAGCCCATGAAGGCCGGTCGTCCGCCGCCCCGTTCGCTATGGTGCCGCGAGGTGGGCTCTGCCGGGCCAGGAAGCGCCAGTTCGTTCATTGAGGATGATACTCTGTCGTGCCTTTGTCACCCTGAAACACGGTGATTCCCATCTGGCCGGGCACATTCAGGGCGGCAAGAGCAGGGGAAACCTGACCGCTGAACACGGGCGGCGGCTTCGGAGTTGGACCGCGCGCGGCCTCGCTCGGGCGGACAATCAGCGAAAGAGGCCCGAGATGTGCCGCGACCTCGACCCGCTCGGCCTGTTCGGGCGTCACTTCAAGGGTTACGGTCCGGGCAGTGTTCTTGGCGGCCGGATGGGTACCGCTCGCCCCCTGCACCAATCGCTGATCAATCGCGATCACGCGGACATCGGACAACACGGTCTCCGCCGCAACGCGCTGGGTGGGCAGGAGATTGGCGCCGGTCAGGTGCTGGGTCAGAAGCAGGTCGACATGATCGCCCGGCCAGATCAGACCGGCCGCCCCCGTGATCGCATCGACACCGACAGATACGGCGCGCATGCCGGGTTGCAGCACCGCCGCGAGAAAGCCGTGATCACCGGGCCGGATGACAATGTCGGTTGCCAGCAAGTCTCCCGCGCTGAGCCGGTGACGGACCATGGCTCCCGTGTAGGCCGCCCGGTTCGCCGGCGTGTCGGGCACGGCGTCCGCCGGCACTTTCGACGGCGGACGGTTTTCAGCGACGAAATCCGCGGGCTGCAGCAACGTGCCCGGCGCCAGCGGCCGCCCGGTCGCGAGCAACGCCACCATTTTCGGCGCCTTTGCATGAGGATGCGACGGATGCATGTCGAGCCACGCGACGGTTCCGAACCCGGCAAGTCCCAACGCGAGGAGAATGAACAGGGCAATACGCAGCAGCATTACGACACATCTCGGAAGAAGCGCCTGCACGCATAGGCCGCGCCGGCTGGTGGCGGGAGAAGATCACGACACGCACGCATGACGGCGTCACACTGAACAGGGCCCCCGACGCCAACTATCTTTTGGCGTCAGGGTCAGAAAATAAGTGAAACCAAACTGTTTAATTAAGTCGGGGGGTGGTTCAAGGTGTTAGCTATTCCGTTAATGGCATTGCTCAAACCACCGGAGAGAGTGGTAAACGCCGCAATGATGACAACCGCCATCAGCGCGGCAATCAGGCCATATTCCAGCGCGGTCACGCCGCGATTGTCCTTCGCGAATGTCAGGCCGCGCAGCGCGAGCCAGGTCTTTGCATAGTCAAGCATTGTCAGGTCTCCTGTCCGCCGCATGGCAACTGCCTGCGCGGCGATGATGATGACGGCGCCAGAATTTTGCTGGCAGACGGCCCGCGGCGTCAGCGCACGGGCCGGAAATTCACGGCGCCATCAAACCAAAACAAGCTTTCCAAAACGTTAATATATCAGGATCTACCGATTCTTCGCCCGGCGGGTCAGGCAACAGCGGGCGCGAGGGCAGCCAGCGTCGCCAAATCGGGGCGCGCGCCGATCCGCCCGATGACGGCGGCGGCGACGCGGCTGCCAAGGGCGGCACATTCGGCGAGCGGCGCATTGCGCGAGAAGCCGACCATGAAGCCCGCGGCATAGGCATCGCCCGCACCGGTCGTATCAACGACATCGACCGGCAGCGCGGCGGCGACATGCCGCTCGGCCCCCGAGACGATCACGCTGCCCGCCTCGCTGCGCGTGAGCACGGCAAGCGGAACGACATGAGCCGCCTCCGCTGCCGCGCTCTCGAAGGTGTTCTGCTCGAAAAGCGAGCAGATTTCGGCTTCGTTCGCAAACAGGATATCGACATTGCCGGACGCAATCAGGTCGAGGAAGCCGGAGCGATGGCGATCGACGCAGAACGCATCCGAAAGGGACAGCGCGACCCGACGGCCCGCGGCGCGGGCAATTCGCGCCGCTTCGCGGAACGCGTGCTGGGCGCGCGGCGGATCGAAGAGATAGCCCTCAAGGTAGAGGATCGACGAGTCGCGGATCGCCTCCACGTCGAGATCGGTGTGATCGAAATCGATGCAGGCCCCGAGATAGGTGTTCATGGTGCGCTGGCCATCAGGCGTCACAAGGATGAGACAACGCGCGGTGGGCGCACCTTCGGGAAGCGGCGCATGCGGAAAGTCGACCCCAATCGCCCGGAGGTCGGCGGCGAAGGCCACGCCAAGCTCGTCCCGCGCCACCTTGCCGAGAAAGGCGGTGCGGGCGCCGAGTCCCGCGGCGACGGCACAACTGTTCGCGACCGATCCGCCAGAAGCGATCTGGCCAGGCGGCATCGCCGTAAGGATCCGTTCGGCCGCCTCGGCATCGATCAGACGCATCGCCCCCTTGCGCATGTCATGCCGGTCAAGGAACATGTCGTCGGTGCGGGCGATTACATCGACGATCGCATTGCCGATGCCGATGATGTCGTACCGGGTTGAGTTCATGCGTCTCTCCTGCCAGTCCCGTCCTGTTAGCCATTCGTGGTATTCACGCGCCCGCGTATCATCAGCACGGGCCGGTGCCAAATGCCGCCTTGAGCATGAACGCCGGATTACCTCGCGGAGAGATGATGGCATTGCGGAACCTTGGGGAAAATGCGCGATTTTTGTCAGCCAGCCGATTGTCCGCAGGCCACGCAGCGTGCTAGCGGACATGACGTGAATGGTGTGGAGGTTTCGTGATCAGCTTCAGAAAACGCGACGAGCAGGCGGCGGAGACCAAATCGCGACTGACCCCTGCACGACAGGACGGCGCCACCGATGACGGTCTGAGCATGCCGCCCTTCCGCCCCGCTTCCTCCGAATCTGCCCCGCACCAGGCGGGAGACGCAACGGCTAAGGAGATACCTATGGCCCGAACCCCCTTCTCGCCCAACCAGCCCTCGGCCGCTCCGTCAACCGGCGGCGCGCCGGCCGTCGCACCGGCCTCTGGCGCCAGCTTCCGGCCGACCATGCGCAACCCGGAGGCCGCCGAGCGCCGCACGCTGGTGGTGGGGCGCGGGATCAGCCTGCAGGGGGTGGTGCAGGATGCCGAGCGTCTCGTCGTCGAAGGCACCGTCGAGGCCACGATGATCAAGGCAACCGAGTTGTCGATCAGCCAGGGCGGCGTGTTCAAGGGCGAGGTCGAGGTCGAGGAGGCGGAAGTCGCCGGCGTGATCGATGGCACGCTGACAGCCCGCCATTCGCTCATCGTGCGCGCGACGGGGCGGGTTCTCGGCACCGCGCGCTGCCGGCGGCTGCAAGTCGAGGATGGCGGACAGATCACCGGCCGGATCGAAATGATCACCGAAGGCAACGCGGGCGCTTCCTCCACCGACTGAGTTGCTGACCGTCCTGCGACGGGAGACACCGCCTCCGAATGAAACGCAGCCGCGTTCTGATCTTGCTCGCCTCCGGCGCGCTGGCGGGTTGTGCCGCACCGCACAACCCGAAGACCGGTCTGGCCGATACCGGGCCCAAGCCCGCCTCGGCCAGGCTGATCGGGGCAACGCCGGAAACATTGAAGGCTGATCTTGGCGAACCATCCCTTCTCCGCGTCGACGGACCTGCCGAGGTCTGGCTCTATCATTCGCCGATCTGCAGGCTCGACGTGATTCTGTACCGCGGCGCAAAAGGCGCGCCCGTCGTGCGCCTTGCGCGGGCGGCCCCTCGCGGCGTCGCGGATGCGACCTGCGTTGCCAGTCTGGAACAGCAGCGCGCCTCCTGATATCCAGCAAGCCGACAAGGCGGAGCGGTTCACGTGGCGCGAACCGGCGGCCGAAGATCACGGGAGGGCGCATGAGCGGTTTGCGGGTCGCGGTCCAGATGGATCCGATGGAAAGCGTCGATATCGACGGTGATTCGACCTTTGTTCTGATGCTCGAGGCACAACGCCGGGGCCATGCGCTCTGGCACTATACGGTGCGCGACATGTGGCTCGAGAACGGCGCGCTCAACGCGCGGCTCCGGCCGGTGACGGTGCGGCGCGAAGCCGGCAACCACTTCGCGTTCGGCCCCGCGGAAACGATGGATCTCGCGGCGATGGACGTGGTGCTGATGCGCCAGGATCCACCGTTCGACATGGGCTACATCACGGCGACGCACCTGCTCGAGCACATCCATCCGCGGACGCTCGTCGTCAACGATCCCGCCGCGGTGCGCAACGCACCGGAAAAGCTGCTGGTGACGGACTTTCCGGACCTGATGCCGCCCACGCTGATTGCCTGGGACCGCACCGCCATCCGCGAATTCCGCGCCCGTCACAAGGACATCATCGTCAAGCCGCTCTACGGCAATGGCGGCATGGGCATCTTCCGCATCAAGCCGGATGACGAGAATCTCGGCGCCCTGCTCGACACGCATTTCGCCGGTTCGCGCGAACCGCTGATGGTGCAGCGCTACGAGCCGGCCGTGCGGGCCGGCGACAAGCGGATCATCCTGATCGATGGCGAGCCGCTGGGCGCGATCAACCGTGTGCCGGCGGAGGGAGACGCCCGATCCAACATGCACGCGGGCGGCATCGCCGCACCCACCGAAATGACGGCGCGCGACCGTGAGATCTGCGCGCGGATCGGACCGACGCTCAAGGAGCGCGGACTGCTTTTTGCCGGGATCGACGTGATCGGCGACTACCTCACCGAGATCAACGTCACCTCCCCGACCGGGCTGCAACAGGTCGCGCGCTTCAACGGCCTGCATCTGGAAGCAACGATCTGGGATCGGATCGAGGCTCGCCGAGCTTCTGGCCACTGACCGGTGCGGGCAGCGCTTCCCGCGCTCGCAGTCTTGCTGGTTGCCTGTTCGACGGGGCAAGGATCGGAACCCGTCGGGCACGCCGCATCCGGACCGCTCTCGGCAACATTGCGCCGCTCTCCCCGCGGGCCGGGAAATTTCCAGTATTTTCTCTCCGTCCGGAACAACGGAAGGGTCATCTTTTCAAGCCCCGGTGACCCCGCACAGCTGATCCCGCGCCTTGTCCGGCCGGCGGGCGCGCCGCGCTGGTTTCCGCAGCAGAGCGCGCATCTGGCCGGCATCGCCGTGCTTGGCGGACGGCGCTTCGCGATTGTTGCCGAGCACAACACCGGCGCGGATTGCGGCGAGGGAACCGTTGGGCTCGTCGGTTCACGCGGCGAACTCGTCACGGTCCGGAACCCGTGCGCGCTGGATGTCGCGATCGGGCATGGCGAGGTTCGCCTTGCCGGGCCCTACTACGCGCCGGGTGCGCCCCTCGTCGATCCAACAATCGTCCGCGCCGCGGCGATCCTCACCTTTCGAGGCGGCAAGCCGGTCGAGAGTCCGCCCTATTTCCGGATGCGGACATCATCGCCGCCGTAGGGATATACTCCTACAAGTTTGCGACGGCGTGCTGCCGGGCGAGGAACCAGGCATCGACCGCCGACTTCATCGACTGCGCAACGCGGCGACGGAAGACTGGCGTGCGCAGTTCCGCCTCGTCCTGCGGATTCGACAGGAAAGCCGTCTCGACGAGGACACTCGGAATTGCCGAGGACTGGAGCACCGCGAAGGTTGCGTGGCGGGCCGGATTCGGCAGCAACGGCACATGCTGGCCAAGCGCGCCGACCATTTTCTGCTGCAGAAGATGCGACTCGATCTTGGTGCTGTGCGCCATCAGCGCGAACAGGATTTTTGCCACCTGGGGCGAAACGCCGCGGAAATTGGGGTTCGATATCCGCTCGACGCTGTTCTCCGAACGCGCGATTTTGGCGGCGAGCGCATCGGAGGCATGGTTCGAGAACGTATAGACGCTGGCGCCCCGCACCGCGGGATCGTGCGCCACCGAGTTCGCGTGGATCGAGAGGAAGAGCGCCGCCTTATGCCGCTCGGCAATATCCACCCTCGTCTGCAACGGGATGAAGATATCGCGCGAACGCGTCATCACCACGTCATAGCCGGCACGCTCGAGCGCGTGCCGAAGGTCGTATGCCGTGGAGAGCACGACCGTCTTTTCGTAAATGTCGCCTTGACCGATGCAGCCCGGATCGTGGCCGCCATGACCGGGATCGATGACCACGAGACGCCTGCCGGTGGCCTCGCGCCAGGCGGCCCGGCTCAGGCGGGGCGCAGGGCCGGGAACAGCACGCGCCAGCGCCGACTGCATCCAGAGCGGCAGGGTGATCGTGGCCTTGACCCCCGAATCGAGCAGGAAGCGACGGGAGAGACGCATCGCAAGCCTCCTTTCTGTCAACCTTTAAGACTGGCTTCCGGCATGAAGTGCCACCATAGTATCAGGAATGCACGTTAAATCATTGAGATTGACAGAAGGTTGATCGAGCGGCGGAACCCACCCTATCGCAATGCGGCTTGTGAATGATCGCAAACCGAGCATATCCGCCAGAACGGTCCGGAGATCCCCATGCGCGCAATCATCGTGTTCTATACGGCCTGCCTGCTGGCGTATCTGCTTCTCGATGCGGTCTGGCTGGGCCTGACCGCGAACGCCATCTATCGCGCCTCGCTCGGGGGCATCATGATCCCGGGGTTCAGGCCTGCGCCAGCCCTTGCCGTCTATCTGCTGCAAGTGCTCGGGCTCACGATGTTCGTGCGGCCGCACGCCGTCGCGGCCGGCCGGGCCGCAGCCTTTGGATACGGGTTCTGCTTCGGCGTGTTCACCTACGGCCTCTACGACCTTACCAATCTCGCCACCTTGAAATACTGGACTCTCGGGCTGAGCCTGACCGACATTGTCTGGGGTGGTGTGGTTTCCGGTCTCGCCTCGCTGTGCGGCTGGCTGGCGGCACGACGCTTCGTCCGCCAGCGCATCTTCAAATAGCGCCGATCAGCTTTCGCCCTGGGGCCGTTCGAAGGCGTCCTTGCCATCGAACCGTTGCAGCTTCTCGACATGCATCCAGGAATGCTTCTGTCCGATCGCCTTCACGAGGTCGGAAATGCCCTGCGGCCCGTTTCCGGCCGCGGGTTCATTGAGCATGAAGCGGCAATCGAAATGGTCGACGAGGAAGGTCCTGCCGCCGGTCGCCGGCCAGACCTGGACGCCGCGATTCGAGATCGAGTCGAGGCGGAGCGCACTGCCCTCTGCAATGGCGGTGAGGGAGGCGCCCAGCTCGGCCGCGGAAAGGCTGCTTTCCAGAAAGATGTCGACGCCAATCAGTTCGCGGCTTGCGGGCTCCGTATGGGCGGTGCGGTCGGGCCACGCCTTGAGCTCGAGCGGCCGGTAGGCGCGCGACGGGAGATTGCTCGTGCGGCCGAGATTCTCGATGACCTGGCCGACGAACTTGTCGGTGCCGACGCCATGGCCGCGCGGCGAGAGGTCGCCGGTCAGGTTCTCCCCCTCGGCGAGGGTGATGAACAGCGCCTGCTCGATCGTCTCGGCCGTCTCGAAGGCGCCGATATGGCGGAGCATCATGATCGCGGCGGACAGCAGCGCGGTCGGGTTGGCGAGCCCCTTGCCGGCGATGGCCGGCGCCGAGCCGTGCACCGCCTCGAAAATCGCCGCGTGATCGCCGAGATTGGAGGATGGCGCGATGCCGAGGCCACCGACCAGCCCGGCGGCGAGGTCGGAAATGATATCGCCATTCATGTTCGAGGTCACGATCACGTCGAACTGCTCGGGGGCGATGACGAGCTGGTGGGCGCAGTTGTCGATGATGATGTGATCCTGCGCGATATCCGGATAATCGGGACCGACTTCCTCGAAGACGCGCTTCATCATGCCCTCGGTGAGCTTCATGATGTTCGCCTTGGTGGCACAGGTCAGCTTCCGGCGGTCCTCCGCCTGGGCAAGGCCGAAGGCGGCGCGGATGATGCGCTCGCAGCCCGGCCGCGTCATCAGCTTGAGGCACTGGGCGACATCCGGAGTCTGCATGTGCTCGATGCCGGCATAGACGTCCTCCACGTTCTCGCGGACGATGACCATGTCGATCCCGCGCCCGGTGAACGGCGTCTTCACCCCGGGCAGCTCGCGGACCGGGCGGATATTGGCATAGAGCTCGAAATGCTTGCGCAGGGTGACGTTGGCCGACTTGTTGCCGTAGCCGACCGGCGTTTCCAGCGGCCCCTTGAGGGCGATGCGGTTGCGCGCGATGGAATCGAGGGTTTCGCGCGGCGCGCCGGAGGCGATGCCCTTCCTGAACACGGCGGCGCCGGCTTCGGCAACCTCCCACTCGACCGGTGCTTCGGCGGCCTCGAAGATGCGGCGCGTCGCCTCGAAGACTTCGGGGCCGATCCCATCGCCCGGCAGGGCGGTGACAAGGGTCTTGGCGAGGGCGGGCGAGGTTGCGATCATCGTTGATCCCCCATGGTCTGGTTGTGGTTGCGCGTATACGCCTGCCGGTCCGCCGATGCTACCGCAGCGCAACAAATGGCAGCCCCGACGGAATGCCGGGATCCTTGCACGAAACGGTTAACGAAATCTGCGCCAGGCTGGCGCATGTTCCCGTTTTCGCAGGGCTGAACCCCGCCGCGCCATCTGGACATGGACGGCGGCTTTTCTATTTTCGGGCAGTATGTCTGTCTCATCATCCACACGCGAACTTGATGCCCGCTCGCGCGCGGGCCGGAAGAACGAGGTCGCCCTGGTGCCGATGACGATCGGCGCCTGCCTCGGCCTTGCCGCGGGCTCATTCTGCGGCGGCTCGCTGCAGAGCATCTACCCCTATGTCGCCGGCCGGCTGGCGACCAGCAGCGATCACGCGCTGTGGACGCTCACCTACTTCCTCATTCACTGGGCCCTCGGCATCGCGCTGATGCCCTGGTTCGCCCGCAAGCTCGGCTTCAAGCGACTGTTCCTCGCCAGCATGGTCATGCTGGCGATCGGCGCGGGGATGGGAATCCTGTCCCATTCGCTGATGACGATGCTGGTCGCGCGCGGCGTGCAGGGCATTTCGTCCGGCCTGCTGGTGCCGCTGGTGCAGACGCTGCTGCTGCGCCATTTCCCGAAGCGCCATCACACGCTGGCGACGGCGCTCTGGAGCAATTCGATGCTGGTGCCGTTCTTCTTCGGCCCGGCCTTCGGCGGCTGGCTGGCGGTGAATTACGACTGGATCGACCTGTTCTGGCTGGTCATCCCCTTCGCCCTGCTCGCCTTCGTGCTGATCCGCGTCTCCCTGCCGGAAGACCGCCCGACGGCGCCGCCGCCGCCCTTCGATCTTGTCGGCCTCGCCCTGCTCTGGCTCGGGCTGATCGCGCTGCAGATCGTGCTGAACCAGGGCGAGCAGTTCGGCTGGTTCGGCTCGCCCTTCATCCAGCGCTACACGATCGCCGCGATCCTGTTGCTCGGCTGCTTCATCATCTGGGAACTGACGAGCGAGGCGCCGCTGCTCGAACTGCGCTTCGTGACCAACCGGAATTTCGGGTTCGGCCTGCTGCTGCTGTGCCTCGGCTGGTCGATCTTCGTCGGCTGGAGTTCGATCCTCCCGCTCTGGACCGAGGTCGATCTCGGCTACAATGGCTGGTGGGGCGGCGTGTTGCTGATCCCGCTGGCGCTGACCGCGATCCCGGTGGCCTCCGCCATGGGGCGCATCGCCCGGCATGTCAGCCTGCGCATGCTCGCGGCACTGTGTTTCCTGCTTTTCGCGATCGCCTTCGCGATGGCGGTCTACAATCCCGAGATCGGCCTCGCGGCGACGGTGCCGAGCGAATTGCTGCAAGGCATTGCCGTGGGCATGCTGTTCGTCCCGCTCACGATGATCATCCTGTCGGAGATCCCGGCGGATGATCTGGCCGCGGCCTCGACGACGAGCAATTTCATCCGCCTTGCCAGCGACATCGTCGGGGTCACCATGTTGCAGACGCTATGGCAGCGGCACACCGAATCCGTCGCGGCGCTGACCCGCAGCGCCATGAGCGAGTCGCTGGTTCGCCAGGCGCTCGCCCACGCGCGGCAGGACGGCATGTCCCACGCGCAGACCATGGCGATGATCGCCGGCCGGTTGCAACTCGATGCGAGCACCTGGAGCCTCGACGACGCGCTCCGTCTCTCCGCCTGGATCTGCCTCGGGGCCGCGGCGGTCTCGCTTGTCGTGCTCAAGAAGCCTCGCCCGCAGGGCGGCTAGCCCCGCAGGCCGTTCCCGCTCACGCGGCGAACGGCATCAGCAGCAGCACCGCGGCCTGGGCGGCGATCCCCTCGCCCCGACCGGTGAAGCCGAGGCGTTCCGAGGTCGTCGCCTTCACGGACACACGATCGAGCGGCACGCCGGCAAGCCCGGCCACGCGGGTGCGCATCGCCAGCGCATGCGGGGTGATTTTGGGGCGCTCGCAGATGATGGTGATGTCGATATTCGCGATCGCCCCGCCCTTTTCCGCGACGAGGCCCGCGGCATGCCGCAGGAAGCGCGCCGAATCGGCATCCTTCCACGTCGCTTCGGAGGGCGGGAAATGCCGGCCGATATCGCCCTCGGCCATCGCGCCGTAGATCGCATCGCAGAGCGCATGCAGTGCCACATCGGCGTCGGAATGCCCGGCGAGCCCCTTTTCGTGCGGCACCTCGATGCCGCACAGCATCAGTTTCCGCCCCTCGGCCAGCACATGCACGTCGTAGCCGGTGCCCACGCGGGGCAGCGCGCCGCTGGCGAGAAGGGTCTTGATATCCATGGGCCGGGATCTCCAGTTGGCTTGCGGGCACAATGTGCGCGGGAACAGCGCGGCTTTGGCAACTGGACGATTGCGCGTCAATGCCCGGGCCTGTAGTGCTTAATTCATGGGCAACGAGATGAGAAGCTTCCCGAAATTGCACCCGATCCGGCTCAAGGCGCCGGGCGGCGCCGCGCGCGACGTGACGATCGAGACGCCGGTGATCCTGGCGCCGATGTCCGGCGTCACCGACCTGCCGTTCCGGCGGCTGGTCAAGTCGATGGGTGCCGGGCTCGTGGTGTCGGAGATGATCGCCTCCTGGGCGATGATCCGCGAGAACGCGGCGACACTTCGCATGGCCTCGGTCGACGAGGGCACGGGGCCGAACTCGGTTCAGCTCGCCGGCTGCGACCCGGCTGCGATGGCGGAAGCCGCGCGCATCGCCGTCGCCGGCGGCGCCGATCTGGTCGACATCAATTTCGGCTGCCCGGTGAAGAAGGTGGCGGTGGGACAGATGGCAGGCTCGGCGCTGATGCGCGACGAGGTGCAGGCCGGCCGCATCCTCGAAGCCACGGCGAAGGCGGTCGACGTGCCGGTGACGCTGAAGATGCGCATGGGCTGGGACCGGCAGAGCCTGAACGCCCCCACCCTCGCGCGGATCGCCCAGGAAAGCGGCATCGCCATGGTCACGGTGCATGGCCGCACCCGCCAGCAATTCTACGAAGGCACGGCGGACTGGGATTTCATCGCCTCGGTGAAGGCGGCCGTCGCCATCCCCGTGATCGCCAACGGCGACATCACGACCGAGGACGAGGCCGAGGAAGCGCTGCGCCGCTCGCAGGCCGACGGCGTGATGATCGGCCGCGGCGCCTACGGACGCCCCTGGTTTCTCGCCCAGGTGGCGCGGTATCTCGCCACCGGCCAGAAGCTGCCGGCGCCGGACCTGGAAATGCGGCGCGATGTGCTCATCGGCCATTACCGCGCGATGCGGGCGCATTACGGCGAACAGCCCGGGCTGCGTGTGGCGCGCAAGCATATCGGGTGGTATGTGCGCGGCCTGCCGGGCGCCGCCGAATTCCGTGCGGCCGTCAACCGGCAAGACGATTCCGCCGCCGTCGAGGCGATGATCCACGACATCTACGCGCGGGCGATGGGCGAGACGGACGCACCGGTGCAGGCGGCCGCATGAGCGGCCTGCGCGGCGCATTCCGGCGCCGGGGGGCGGTGACGAGGCAGCCGGAACCGCCGATCGATTCCCGCCAGTTGCTGGCGGCGCTGCCTCTCGCCGTCATCGAACTCGACGCGGACGACCGGTTCCTCTTCGCGAATTACGCGGCGGAGGAAATGTTCGGCTCGTCGCAGGCCTTCCTTGCCGGCAAGCCGCTGCACGAATTCATCCCGGCCGACCATCCCATCTTCATCCTGCTCGACCGCGCCCGACGCGACGAAGCGCCGATCGCCGAACACGACCTCGTGCTCGAAGGCCCGCGCTTCGCCCGGCGCGGCGTGTCGATGCAGGTTGCCGCGATCGTGGATGCGCCGGGCCATCTCGCGGTCACGATGCAGGACAGTTCGGCCGCCCGGGCGCTCGACCAGCAGCTTTCGGCCCGCAACGCGGCCCGCAGCATCACCGGCATGGCCGCCGTTCTCGCGCACGAGGTGAAGAATCCCTTGTCGGGCATCCGCGGCGCCGCGCAGCTGCTCGAGGCCAACGCGGCGCCCGAGGACCGCGAACTCGCCGTGCTGATCCGCGACGAGGTCGACCGCATCCGCGAACTCGTCGAACGCATCGAGGTGTTCAGCGACAAGCCGATCGATGTGACGGCCGTAAACATTCACCGGGTGCTCGAGCATGTCAGGCGCCTGGCCCAGTCCGGCTTCGGCGCGCGGATCCGCTTCGTCGAGGCCTATGATCCGTCACTGCCGCCGGTGCTCGGCAATCGCGACCAGCTCGTCCAGGTTCTGCTGAACCTCATGAAGAACGCGGCCGAGGCGATCAGCGAGACGGAACGGCCGGATGGCGAGATCACGCTGGCCACCGGCTTCCAGCATGGCGTGCGGCTCGCAGCCTCCCCTGCCCGCGGCCAGCGCAACCTGCCGATCTTCATTTCCGTGCGCGACAACGGCGCGGGAATCCCGGAGGATATCCGCCGCCACCTCTTCGAGCCCTTCGTCAGCACCAAGGCGGCCGGCTCCGGCCTCGGCCTCGCGCTGGTCGCCAAGATCGTGGCCGATCACGGCGGGCTCATCAATGTCGACAGCCGGCCCGGCCGCACCGAATTCCGTATCCATCTGCCGCAGTTCGAAGATCGCGCCGAGGGCCCGCCATGACCACCCTGCCGACCATCCTGATCGCCGATGACGACCGCTCGATCCGCACGGTGCTGACCCAGGCGCTCGGACGTTCGGGATACCAGGTCCGCACCACCTCCTCCGCCGCAACGCTCTGGCGCTGGGTCGAGGATGGCGAGGGCGACCTCGTCATCACCGATGTGGTGATGCCCGACGAAAACGGGCTCGACCTCGTTCCCCGGATCAAGCGCATCCGGCCGGAAATGCCGGTGCTGGTGATGAGCGCGCAGTCGACCATCCTGACGGCCGTGCAGTCCACCCAGCGGGGCGCCTTCGAATATCTCCCGAAGCCGTTCGATCTCGGCGAACTGCTCGCAATCGTCGATCGCGCCCTGAAGCAGCCGGCGATGCAGGCGCCGGCCGAACCTTCCGGCGCGCCGGAGGACAATCTCCCGCTGATCGGCCGTTCGGCCGCCATGCAGGAGATCTACCGCGTCATCGCCCGGCTGACGACGACCGACCTCACCGTGATGATCACCGGCGAATCGGGCTCGGGCAAGGAGCTCGTCGCCCGCGCCCTGCACGATTACGGACGCCGGCGGCAGGGGCCGTTCGTTGCGATCAACATGGCCGCCATCCCGCGCGAACTGATCGAAAGCGAGCTGTTCGGCCACGAGCGCGGCGCCTTCACCGGCGCCGCCAACCGGCATGTCGGCCGCTTCGAGCAGGCCGCCGGCGGGACGCTGTTCCTCGACGAGATCGGCGACATGCCGCCGGAGGCGCAGACCCGCCTGCTGCGTGTCTTGCAGGAAGGCGAGTTCACGACGGTCGGCGGCCGCCAGCCGATCCGCGCGAATGCCCGCATCGTCGCCGCGACCCATCGCGACCTGCGGGTGCTGATCCGCTCGGGCCAGTTCCGCGAAGACCTGTTCTACCGCCTCAATGTCGTGCCGATCCGCCTGCCATCCCTGCGCGAACGGCCGGGCGACATTCCGCTGCTCGCGCAGCATTTCCTGAACCGCGCGCAAGCCGAAGGGTTGCCATCCAAGACCCTTGCCCCCGAGGCCATGGTCCGGCTGTCGCAGTATCGCTGGCCGGGCAATGTGCGCGAACTGGAAAACCTGATGCGCCGCCTGTCCGCGCTGGTGCCGCAGTCGACGATCAGCGAGGAGATCATCGAGGCCGAACTTTCCGATCGCGCGATCGAGGATGCCCCACCCCCTGCCGGGGCCGAGCCGCCGCCGGATACGCCGCAGGCGCTTGAGCGCGTCATCGAGCGGCATGTCGCCCGGCTGATGACCGAGGCGCGCGAAGCGGGCGAGGACGGCGTGCTCTACGACCGCGTGCTCGCCGCCTTCGAGGCGCCGCTGATCCGCCTCGTGCTCGGGGAGACGCGCGGCAACCAGATTCGCGCCGCGGCCCTGCTCGGCCTCAACCGCAACACGCTGCGCAAGAAGATCCGAGAGCACGAAATCGGCGTCACGCGCCGGGTGGGCTGAGGGCAACGTGGAACCGCAGGCCGAACTTCTGAAACTGCCGGCGAGGCCGCGCCGGAGCGGACCGCTGGATTTCCTGCTTGGCCGGGTCTCGACCCTGATCCTGGCGACCCTCGCCCTGCTGCTCGGGATCGGTTCGTTCGCCTATCTCGCCGGCGGCATCAAGCTCGAATTGCATTCGGGTGCGGCCGTCGGCCTCGCGATCGGCGACATCGCGATCCTCCTGCTGCTGATCACCGTGCTGGTGGCGAGCGTCACGCGGGTGCTGATGGAAAGCCGCCGCGGCGCGGCGGGCGCGCGGCTGCATGTGCGGCTCGTGCTGCTGTTCGGCGGCGTGGCCGCGGTGCCGGCCATCCTGGTCGCGATCTTCGCCGCCGTGTTCTTCAATCTCGGCATCCAGGCCTGGTTCAACCAGCGGGTGCGCACGGCGCTGGCCGAAAGCCAGCAGGTGGCCGAGGGATATCTCGACGCCAAGAAGAACAGCATCCGGCTCGATGCCCTGGCCATCGCCAACCAGCTCAACCAGAACGGGCCGATCTTCTTCGGCAATCCGCAGAACTTCTTCGATCAGGGCTTCCTGAACGTGCTGGTCGCGCAGACCGCCCTGCACGGCCTGACCCAGTCGGCGATATTCGAGCCCCTGACCAACAAGGTGGTCGCCTCGGCCGGGCTGTTCTCCTCGGAAGGCGTGACGCTGCCCCCCGACCGCATCATCGCCGAAGCGGAGAAGCACCAGGTCGCGGTATGGAGCACGCCCAACTCCATGCTCGAGCGCGCCGTCGTCGAACTGGAGGCGACGCCGACGCTCATGCTGATGGTCGAGCGGCCGATCGACCCGTCCATCCTCGCCCATGTCGACCGCACCCGCCAGGCCGTTGCCGAATACAACCGGCTCGAACACCATCGCGCCCAGTTCGAGCTGTTCTTCGCGCTGATCTTCGCGACCGTCGCCCTGCTGGTGCTCTCCGGCGCCTCGCTGATCGGGCTGCTGTTCGCCAACCAGATCGCCCGGCCGATCTCCTACCTGATCGAGGCGGCCGAGCGGGTTCGCGGCGGCGACTATCATGTCCGCGTGCCGGAAGGCGACACGGGAGACGACGTTGCCGGGCTGTCCCGGGCCTTCAACCGCATGACCGGGCAGATCGCCGAGCAACGCGCCGAACTGATGAACGCCTACGGCCAGATCGACGAACGCCGCCGCTTCACCGAAACGGTGCTGGCCGGCGTTTCGGCCGGCGTGATCGGCCTCGACCCGCGAGGGCGGATCGAATTGCCGAATCGCGCGGCGTCGGAACTGCTCGGCATCGACCTGCTGAACCATCTCGGAGGAGAGCTGGCCGGAATCGTGCCGGATTTCGCCCCGCTGCTCGACCAGGCGCGGGACAATCCGAGCCGGCCGGCGACCGGGGAGGTCGACTATGCGAAGGGTTCCGAGCGGCGCGTGTTCCTGGTCCGGATCGGCGCTGACCTGAAGGGCGAGCGGCCGACCGGCTTTGTCGTCACCTTCGATGACATCACCGAACTGCAATCCGCCCAGCGCAAGGCCGCCTGGGCCGACGTGGCGCGGCGGATCGCCCATGAGATCAAGAACCCCCTGACCCCGATCCAGCTTTCCGCCGAGCGGCTGAAACGGCGCTTCGCCCGGGAAATCACCTCGGACAAGGACAGTTTCACCCAATGCGCCGACACGATCGTGCGCCATGTCGGCGACATCGGCCGAATGGTGGACGAGTTCTCCGCCTTCGCGCGGATGCCGCAGCCGATCATCAAGCCCGAAGACCTCGGCCGGATCGCGCGCGAGGCCGTGATCCTGCAACGCGCGGCACATCCTGGAATCGAGTGGTCGGTCGAATGCCCCGATCCCGCGCCGCGCGCCGCGTGCGACGCCCGGCTGATCGGCCAGGCACTGACGAACCTGTTGCAGAATGCCGCGGATGCCATCGCGATGCGCCCGGACAATGCCGGGCGCGAAGCGGCCCGGGGCCATGTGAGGCTGCGGATCGACCCGCATGGCGATGAATTCCGCCTGGCGGTGACGGATGACGGAATCGGGTTGCCGGTGCAGGATCGCACAAGGCTTGCGGAACCATATATAACGCAGAAGCCGAAGGGCACCGGCCTCGGCCTCGCCATCGTGCGCAAGATCATGGAAGATCACCACGGCAGGCTCGAGCTTGCCGACCGCGAGGACGGGCCGGGCGCCACCGTAACGCTGGTGCTGAAGGCGGGTTAGGAGACAAATGTCCGAGATTCTGATCATCGATGACGAACCCGACATCCGGCTTCTGGTCGAGGCCATCCTGCAGGATGAAGGCTACACGACGCGCAATGCCGGCAATTCGGATGAGGCGCTCGCCGCCTTTCGGGACCGCCGGCCGTCGCTCGTCGTGCTGGATGTGTGGCTGCAGAATTCCCCGCTCGACGGGATCGACCTGCTGAAGGTGATGAAGGCCGAGGCGGAAGACGTCCCCGTGGTCATCATCTCCGGCCATGGCACGATCGAGATGGCGGTGAACGCGATCCAGCACGGTGCCTACGACTTCATCGAAAAGCCCTTCAAGTCCGACCGCCTGCTTCTGGTGATCCAGCGGGCCCTGGAAGCCGCCCGCCTTGCCGCGGAAAACGCCGAACTCCGCTTGCGGGCCGGCACGGAAACGAACCTGACGGGCGAGAGCGCCGCGGTCACCGGCCTGCGCCATGCGATCGAGAAGGTCGCGCCCACCGGCTCGCGCGTGCTGCTTTCGGGCGCGGCGGGATCGGGAAAGGAAGTGGTGGCGCGGATGATCCATGCGCGCTCGAAACGCGCCGACCAGCCTTTCGTGGTGCTGAACTGCGCGACCCTCGCCCCCGAGCGATTCGAGGTGGAGCTTTTCGGCACCGAGGCCAGCGCCGATCCCAAGGCGCCGCCGCGGCGTGCGGGCGTGTTGGAACGCGCGCATGGCGGCACGCTCCTGCTTGACGAAATCGCCGACATGCCGCTGGAAACGCAGGGCAAGATCGTTCGCGTGCTGCAAGACCAGAGCTTCGAGCGCATCGGCGGTTCGACGCGGGTGAAGGTGGACGTGCGGATCATCGCGAGTACCGCGCGCGACCTGCAAACCGCGATCGGAGCCGGCAAGTTCAGGCAGGATCTCTATTATCGGCTCGCGGTGGTTCCGCTGCGCGTCCCGTCGCTACGGGAACGACGCGAGGACATCCCCGCGCTCGCGCGGCATTTTCTCAACCGCGCGGCCGAAACCTCGGGCCTGCCGCTGCGCTCCCTGTCCTCGGAAGCGCTGGCGGCGTTGCAGGTGCATGACTGGCCAGGCAATGTGCGCCAGTTGCGCAACGTGATGGACTGGCTGATGATCATGCATCCCGGCGAGTCCGGCGAACCGTTCCGCGCAGAGCATCTGCCCGCGGAGATCGGCGCGCACGCCCCCCGCGCGCTGGCGATCGATCCGCTTGCCGACATCATGGCCCTGCCCCTGCGCGAGGCACGGGACGTTTTCGAAACCCAGTATCTGCAGGCGCAATTGCTGAGGTTCGGCGGCAATATCAGCCGGACCGCCCATTTCGTCGGCATGGAGCGCAGCGCGCTGCATCGCAAGCTGAAACAGCTCGGCATCGGTGCGGAAGACCGTTCCAGCGGCGGATGAGAGGGCGGGCTCGCCTCACGATCTTATTCCCCGGCGCGCGGTCGATTCGGGATTTTTTCCCGATACACCACTTGCAGTTTAAGATAAATATTCGACGATAAGCATTTGTAGCTGGCTCAGCCGCGGAGGAAACAGGGATGGAAAAGCGGGATTTCCCGAGCGGCGGAATACGCTCGTTTTCATTTTGCGCCATGGCCGTATCGGCCGGTCTGGCGGCAAGTGCCGGCATCGCCGACGGGCAGGTCGTCCCGCCGGCCCAGAACCCGATCGTGGTCGCGCCGGCAGCCGGTGCCGAAACGCCGCCGGCCAAGGCCGCACCATCGAAATCCCCGATCGGGATCCGGACGATCCGCGTCAATGTGGCGCCGCTTGGCGGCGCCGAGATCAATGCAGGAAAATGGCCGGCGGCGATCCAGCAGTTCGGCAGCAGGCAGATCAACCGGAACGGCAACCCGAGCGTGGTTTCGGCGCTGGACCGCTCCGCCTCGGGCGTGAACCTGCAGAACAGCCAGGCCAATCCGTATCAGCCGGACATCATTTATCACGGGTTCACGCTCTCGCCGATCCAGGGAACGCCGGAGGGCATCAGCGTCTACGTGAACGGCGCCAGGTTCAACGTGCCGTTCGGCGACCTCGCGCTATGGAGCGTGCTGCCCCAGGTCGCCATCCGGTCCATCAGCGTGCAGGACGCCAACCCGTTATTCGGCCTCAACGCCCTTGGCGGCGCGCTCGACGTTCAGATGAAGAACGGCTTCACCTATCATGGCGCGGAGGTCGAGGCCTCGGGCGGATCGTTCGGCACGTTCCGCGGCAACGCGCAATACGGCGTGCAGCACGGCAACGTGGCCGCCTACGCCGCGATCCAGGGAGCGCGGAGTTCAGGCTGGCGCGATGCGCAATCCTCGGCGCTCGAAAGCTTCTACGGCGATCTTGGCTGGCGCGGGCCAGGCGCGGAATTGCACGTCAACGCCACGCTGGGACATTCGTTCCTGAACGGCCCGGCCGCGACGCCCGTTCAGCTCCTCGCCGTCAACCCGAATGCCGAATATACCGGCCCTAATTCCATCGAGGACAAATACGCCAAGCTGTCAGCCACGCTGACGGACCGGATCAATGCCAGGACATCGCTGCAGGCGGTTCTGTACTACGACAATCTCTGGGAGCATCTGATCAACGGCAACGGGCCGAACGATCTTCCCTGCGGCGCCGGCCCGTATGGCGGCGACATGTGTCAGGGCGGTTCCAACACGCCCGCCACGCTCGCGGGTGGCGGCTATGTCCCGTATTATGCGTCTCCGACCGGCCGTTACGGATCGCTCGCCGTCAACACCACCAACACAAACGGCTATGGCGCCTCGCTGCAGCTCACCCGCAAGCAGCGCGTGTTCGGACTGCGAAACCACATTGTCGCCGGCGTCAGCTTCGACGGAGGTTTCACGAACTACACGGCGGCAAGTTACGACGGCATTCTCAATGCCGAGCGCAACTATGCGCCGCCGCCGGGGATCGCCTATCCGGGCTACAAATCGGACGAGGCGGGAGCCGTCCCCGTCGGAATCGTGGTGCGCAACGCGTATTACGGCCTCTACCTGCTCGACACGCTGGACCTCACCAGACGATTGACCCTGACGCTCGGCGGCCGGTTCAACATCGCGAACATCGCCCTGCACAATCACAATCCGCCGGATCAATATGTCGGCGGGCAGGGGCTCAACGCGCGGCACTATTACAAGCACTTCAATCCGGATATCGGCTTCGCCTACAAGCTGACGCCGCTCGCCACGCTCTATGGCAGCTATTCGGAGGCGAACGCGGTGCCGACACCTGCGGAACTGTCCTGTGCGTCCCCCACCGCTTCGTGCACGCTGGCGAACTTCATCGCGACGGATCCGAACCTGAAACAGGTCGTTGCCCACACGTTCGAAGCCGGTCTGCGCGGCGCCTTCCTGGTGCCGGACAATGGCACGCTAACCTATAACGTCGATTACTATCATGCCGTCGCAAACAACGACATCGAGTTTCTCCAGTCGCCCTATCTCGGCCAATATACGGGATATTTTGCCAATATCGGCAGCGTTCTGCGACAGGGCGTCGATCTGGCGCTGAAGCTCAACGAACGGCGCTGGGACGCGTATTTCACCTACTCGCGCATTCAGGCCACTTACCAGAGCGGCTTTCTGGTCAGTTCGCACAATCCCTCGGCGGTCGGCGGCGTCATCACTGTCCAGCCAGGCGACTTCCTGCCCGCCATTCCGAAAAACATCTTTAAGTTCGGCGCCGACTACAAGATCACGCCACAATGGACGGTCGGACTGGCTGGCAACGCGCAGACCTATACCTATCTGCACGGCGACCAGTCCAATCAACAGCCGCCGTTGCCTGGCTTTGTGACGCTGAATTTCAACACGAGCTACAAGGTGACGCCTCGCGTTACCGTGTTTGGCGAGGTCGACAACCTCACTGACGCCAAATATTACGAGTTCGGCGGATTCTCCAGCCCCGCCGGCGAGGCGCTGACCCTCGGTTCCGGCTATAACAATCCCCGGGCCTATTCGGTCGCGGCGCCAATCGGGGGGTATGCCGGTGTCCGTGTCAAATTCTGATGCGCCGGCCGTCGAATATCGAAAGTGCGCGGCCCAGCGACCGATGCGGACCTGGAGTGAACCCCCTGGGCTGGACCACGGAGGTGGGCTCGACCACGGAAGTTTATTCGAACCAGAACATCATCCGGTCAGACGGCTCCATCTGACCGGATCAGGATGCTCTGGTGATCAACATGATAGAGCCCGACATCCGATCCGACAGGATCGGAAAGTGCTCTAGTGTCCCGAATCTGAAATCCATCGGATTTCAGATTCAAAGTGGACACTGGGAAAAACAATAGTTTAGTGGCCTGCTTGCCCCTGAAATTCACCCACGAATTTCAGGGGCAGGACACTAGAGCATCATCCGATCAGATGGAGTCATCTGATCGGATAAAGATGCTCTGTTTATCAATATGATAGAGCACTACATCCGATCCGAAAGGATCGGAAAGTGCTCTAGAACGGAATTTCGTCGTCGAGTTCGCCGCCGCCGGCCCGCCCGGCATCCCATCCGCCGGCACGCGGCGCACCGCCACCGCCACCGGAGGGCCGCGATGCCGGGCGCGGCATGTCGTCACCGCCCGCCCCGGCGCCAGCACGGTCAAGCAGCACCAGCTCGGCGCCGATCCGGCCCAACATGATTTCGGTGGTGTATTTCTCCTGGCCCGACTGGTCGGTCCATTTGCGGGTCTGCAACTTGCCCTCGAGATAGATCTTCGAGCCTTTCTTCAGGAAGCGCTCCGCCACGTCGGCCAGCCGGTCGTTCATGATGACGACGCGGTGCCACTCGGTGCGCTCCTGCCGCTCGCCGCTCATCTTGTCGTTCCAGGTTTCCGAGGTCGCGACCGCGAGATTGACGATCTTCATGCCGGACTGGGTCGTCCGCATTTCAGGATCCCGCCCGAGATTTCCAACCAGGATCACCTTGTTCACACTACCCGCCATCGTCTTCCCCTTTGCATCCGGAACCGCGCGGCAGCGAGTGGCTGCCTGCGGCTATGGTATCAACACGGCTTGGACATGCTGTCCAGCCATCCCGCCGGTCCGGTGGCGGACCGGCGGGCGCGGGCTCAATGATCGAACGCCGCGTGATCAACCTTGCCGTGGAAGATGGTGTAGGCAAAGGCGTTGTAGGCGATGATGACCGGAATGAGGACGACCGCGCCGACAAGCAGGAATTCCTGCGAGCCGACGGGGGATGCGGCCTGCCAGATCGTCACGCCGGGCGGGATGATGTGCGGGAACAGCGAGAAGCCGAGGCCGAGAAAGCTGGCGAGGAACAGGCCGAGCGCGCAGAGGAAGGCGGTGCTGTCATGCACCGCGCCGCCGTGGCGCAGGGCGCGGAACAGGAAGAAGGCCAGCGCCGCCACCGCGAGCGGGGCGAGGCCGGTGACGGCGAGGCCCGGCCAGGTGAACCAGCGCACGGCATAGGCGTGGTCGAGCAGCGGGGTCCAGACGCTGACGGCGAGGATGCCCGCGAGCATCCTCACGGTGAGCCGGGCGGCTTCGCGGCGCATCCGCAGCTGCAGCCCGCCCTCGGTGCGCCAGACCAGCCAGGCGGCGCCGAGCAGCGCGTAGCCGCAGACCACCGCAAGGCCGGTGAACACCGAGAAGGCGGAGAACCAGGCGAAGGGCCCGCCGGCGAACTGGCCGCCGGCGACCTTGGTGCCGTGCAGCACGGCGCCGAGGATCGCCCCCTGGCAGAACGCGGCGATGACCGAGCCGAACCAGAACCCGTAATCCCAGTTGAGCCGGTGCCGCTCGGTATGGGCGCGGAAGCGGAACTCGAAGGCGACGCCGCGCAGGATGAGGCCGATCAGCATGGTGATCACCAGCGGATAGACCGCCGGCAGGATCACGCTGTAGGCCTCGGGGAAGGCGCCGTAGAGGCCGGAGCCGCCGAGCACGAGCCAGGTTTCGTTGCCATCCCAGACCGGGGCGATGGAATTGACCATGATGTCCCGCTCGGCGCGGCCGCGCTCGGCCGCGAACAGGATACCGACGCCGAGATCGAACCCGTCGAGCACGACATAGGCGAAGATCACGAAGGCCATGATGCAGCCCCAGATGATCGGCAGGGTATGGGCGTTGAGCATGGCCATCACTCCGCCGGGCTCGGGGCCGGCGCGGGGTCGTGCAGGCGGTGCGGGCCGTGGCTGCGCAGCGGCTTGTCGTCGCGCAGCGGCGGTTCGCCCACCGTCGGCTCATGCGCCATCAGGCCGAGCACGTAGCGGATGCCGACGCCGAAGACGAGCGTGTAGAGCACGATGATGATACCGAACGACCAGACGATCTCGCCCAGGGTGAGCGGCGAGGCGCTCTGCACCGTGCGCAGCACGCCATAGACCGTCCAGGGCTGGCGGCCGGTTTCGGTGACCACCCAGCCGGCGATGATGGTAAGGAAGCCGGCCGGGCCCATCGCCACCGCGAAGCGCTTGAACCAGGCGTTCTCGTAGAGCCGGCCGCCGCGGCGCAGGGCCAGCGCGCCGAGGGCGAGCACCAGCATCAGCGACCACAGCCCGACCATGACGCGGAAGCCCCAGAAGGTGGGGATCAGCACCGGCCAGTCGGACTTCGGAAAGGCATCCAGCCCCTGCACCACGCCATGCAGCTTGTGGGTGATGATCAGCGAGCCGAGATCGGGGATCTTCACGTCATAGAGCAGGCGGCCGAGGCTGCGGCTGGGCCAGCCGAACAGGTGCAGCGCCTGGCCGGCGCGGGTGTGGAAGTCGCCCTCCATCGCGGCGAGCTTCAGCGGCTGGTCGGTCATCGTCGCGCGGCCGGATTCGTCGCCGACGAAGCCCTGCACCGGCACGGCGATGGTCAGCAGCCACATCGCCATCGAGAACATCAGCCGGCTGACCGGGTTCTTCGGGTTGCGCAGCAGGTGGAACGCGCCGACCGCGCCGACGGCGAGCGCCGTCGCGATGAAGGCGGCGAGCACCATGTGCAGCCACATATAGGGGAAGGTCGGGTTGAAGATGATGGCGAGCCAGTTCTTCGGGATGAAGGCGCCATCCGGGGCAAGGGCGTAGCCGCGCGGCGTCTGCATCCACGAATTCGCGGCGAGGATCCACGAGGCCGAGATCAGCGTGCCGATCGAGACCAGCGCGGTCGCCGCGAAATGCAGCTTCGGGCCGACGCGCGACATGCCGAACAGCATGATGCCGAGGAAGCCGGCCTCGAGGAAGAAGGCCGACATCGTCTCCCAGGCGAGCAGCGGCCCGAGGATCGGCCCGACCTTGGCCGAATAGCCCGCCCAGTTGGCGCCGACCTCGTAGGCCATCACCAGGCCGGAGACGACGCCGATCGCGAAGATCACGGCGAAGATCTTCAGCCAGTAGCGGTAGGCGTCGAGATAGACCGGGCGCTTGGTGACCAGCCACATCAGCTCGAGCACCGCGAGATAGGCGGCGAGCCCGATCGAGAAGGCCGGGAACATGATGTGAAAGGCGATGGTAAACCCGAACTGGGCGCGCGCGAGCACGAGCGCCAGTCCGCCGGCATGCAAGCTTGTCATTCTCTGTCCGTATCGTCGTTGTTGTGGTTGTCGTCGGCGCCGGCGAGGGTGTCGGCTTCGGTGGTCTCGGGCCGGGAGCGGCCAGCCTTGCCGCGCCCGAGCAGCGGCAGACGGTTCTTCAGTTCCAGCAGCGCGACCACGCGGCCGCCGAGGCGGAGGAGCTGGACCAGATCCTTGTTGTCGAGCTTCTGCACGTCTTCCGACCAGCGCATCAGCAGCTCGATCAGGTCGTGCATCTCGGCGAGGCGGCGCTGGGCGCGGCGGTCGGCCTCCGAGCGGGGGGCCTCCATCAGCAGGTCGCGCAGCACGGTGAGGGTGGGGTCGATCTCGCGGCGGCGCCGCTCCTCGGCGAGGGTGCGGACGATCTGCCAGATATCGTCGGGGGTGGAGAAATGCTCCCGCCGGTCACCCGGCAGATGCTGCAGCCGCACCAGGCGCCAGGATTGCAGCTCCTTCAACCCCATCGACACGTTCGAGCGCGAGAAGCCCAGGGTTTCGGCGATCTCGTCGGCCGGCAGCGGGCGGTCGGAGACATAAAGCAACGCATAGATCTGCCCCACCGTGCGGTTGATGCCCCAATGGCTGCCCATTTCGCCGAAATGCAGCACGAAGGCCTCGGTGAGGGGGGATAACGGCATTGCCTGAACTTTCAGAAATTTCTGAAATCCAAGTAGACATTGATCCAGCCCTGTCAAGGCGGGCGGTCAGGTCAGGACGTGATCGACCGGCAGGAGCGGCGGCGGCAGGTCGGCCGCGCCGAGCGCCTCGAGCACCCCGATCTCGATCGTCCGCACGAAGGCGTTGAGCGGCAGCGCGTTCTGCGACAGCGCGAAAGGCTCCTCGAGCTCGTCGCCAAGCGCATCGAGGCCGAAGAACGCATAGGCCAGGATCACGGTGACGACGGGGGTCGCAAGGCCAAGGGTCTGCACGAAGCCGAAGGGAAGGAAGATGCAGAACAGCCATGCGGTGCGGTGCAGCAGCAGGGAATAGGTGAAGGGTGGCGGCGTGGCCCGCAGCCGCTCGCACGCGGCCTGGATGCCGGTCATCGCGGCAATCCGCTCGGCGAGGATGCGGTAGAGCATGTCGCTCAGCCTTCCGGCCGCGACCAGGGCGGCGAGTTCGCCCGAAAGCCGGCGCAGCGCGGCATCGGGCCGGTTCTGCCGGCCGGCCAGCCAGTCCCGCTCGGCGGGCGCGATCCAGTCTTCCCACTCCGCCCCCGCCTCGCCGCGCAGATGGTCGCGCAGCAGATGGGCGAAGGCGACGATGCGGCCGCCGAGGCGATGCGCCAGCGCCGCGTCCTCCGGCAGGAGCGCGCCGACCTCCCTGATCAGGGCGCGCGATTCCGCGATCAGCGCGCCCCATTGCCGCCGCCCCTCCCACCACCGGTCGTAGCAGGCGCTGTTGCGGAAGCCGAGAAAGATCGAAAGGGCGAGGCCGAGCAGGGTGAAGGGCAGCGTCGCCAACGGCCAGCGCGGGAGCGGATAGGCGGCATGGGCAAGCGTCACGCCGAGCGCGAGGACAAAGACGGCCAGCAGCCGCGGCGCGACGCGCAGCAGGATCGATCCGCGCAGGGTGGTCAGCAGGGTCAGCGTATCGGCACGATCGCGGACGATCATCGCGGGCTTTGTCCTTTGTGCGGTTGACGGGGGCGGCATTCAGCCGGTGCCGGCATCCCAGTAGGGCGGGCGGCCGAACCTGGTCTCGATGAAATCGAGAAAGGCGCGCACCTTGGGGGAAATCCGCGCATGCGGCGGATAGATGCCATAGATCCCGCCGGGCCGGGTCGAGATCATCGAGAACCAGTCGGGCAGCAGGCGGACCAGCCGGCCGCGCGCGATATCCTCGCCGACCAGCCAGACCGGCAGCAGGGCGATGCCGACGCCGGCGAGTGCCGCGTCGAGCAGCGCCTCGGAA
Organism: Acidiphilium sp. PM; assembly: GCF_000219295.1. Classification (NCBI taxonomy): domain Bacteria; kingdom Pseudomonadati; phylum Pseudomonadota; class Alphaproteobacteria; order Acetobacterales; family Acidocellaceae; genus Acidiphilium; species Acidiphilium sp. PM. Next base: position 735 of record NZ_AFPR01000514.1, on the reverse strand, counting down.
TCATCCGAGCGGAGGATGCCGGCGATCGGCACCTCCTCCTCCGGCTCGCCCGCCTCGGTGCCGCGGCGGAAGAACCAGCGGTCGGTCGGCTGCAGCGTGTAGATCAGCGCGTTGTGCCGCAGCAGGTCGCGCGGCGCGGCGAGCGGCGGGGCGCCGGCGAGATAGGACGGGCTCGCGCAGACGACGCGGCGGTGGCCGGCGAGCTTGCGGGCGATCAGCGTCGAGTCGATCAGCGGGCCGATGCGGATGGCGAGGTCGGCGCCGCTGGCCAGCAGGTCCATCCGCACGTCGGTGAAGGAGAGTTCGAGCCTGAGGCCGGGATAGAGCTTCAGGAAGTCGGGAATGAAGGGCACGACATGGCGGCGGCCGAAGGCGCCGGGCAGGTTGAGCCGCAGCAGTCCCTGCGGCCGCGCCTGCATCGCCGCGACCGAATCGCGCGCCTCGTCGAGATTGCGGAGGATGGCCTGCACCTGGGCATAGAACTGCTCGCCCGGCTCGGTGAGGTGCAGGCGGCGGGTCGAGCGGTGGAACAGGGCGACGCCGAGATCCGCCTCGAGCGCGGCGACGGCGCGCGAGACGGTCGAGACCTTGGCCCCCTGCGCCTCGGCCGCCTTCGAGAAACTGCCAAGCTCGACCGCGCGGCCGAACAGGCGCAGGGCTCCCAGGTAATCCACGTTCCGACCTCCGGCAGGGGCGGCGCCCGCACGCGGCGCCGGTGCCCTGATGTCGGCCATA